>CAYZHL010000045.1:1405-13758 GCA_964478095.1 uncultured Clostridia bacterium
CGTAGCGAGCAAGAACGACTCAGGTCAAGGCCTAATTGGGAGACTCGATCGCGGTCACGCCAACACGACCTTGGGTAATGGCACGCATCTTGCATTTATCTGTGTGACGGACAGGTTGTCCGCGATCTCAACCCATAGTGGAAGGTCGAGCCGGCGAAAACACACAGCACGAGGAAGGACTGGTAGATAGGGATGAGAGGTCAGTATTCCATATTCCCCAGAGAGGAGTACGAGGCAAGGTTAGGACGGGCCCAGGCGCTCATGCAGGCGCAGAATATCGACGCCCTGCTGATCACGGCAGAAGCCAACTACTTCTACTTCACGGGTCACAGGACTCACTCGCCGTGGTCGACTTTCACCCGTCCACACGTGGCCGTTCTCACGCGCGACGGGGGAGCGGCCATGATCGTTCACTGCTTTACCAGGCCGGAGGCGGAGTCACGCTCGTTTGTGGCCGATGTGCGCGAATACGGCAGTCTGGTGGAAGATGCTGTACCACAGGTTAAGCAGGCACTGTCGGACATGGGGCTGGCGTCGGCCGTCATCGGATGCGAACTTGGGTATGAACAGAGGCTTGGGCTGCCCATGCGGGCGTGGGAGCAGATCGTATCCGCCTTTCCCAGGGCGAAGTTTGTGGACGCATCCGAGCTGCTCTGGAGATTGAGAGTCGTGAAGTCCGAGGCGGAAGTGGAGCGCCTGAGGAAAGCTTGTCAGGCGACTAGCAGGGCGTTCGAAGTCTGCTATTCACAAGTGCGCGAGGGCTGGACAGAGGAGCAGGTCGCGACTGTCATGAGCAAGGCGATGCTGGACGCAGGCGCCGAGGCGCCCGGGTTCAACATCATCTGTTCCGGCAAGGACGACTACGCAAGGATCAGCGCTCGTCCTACAGGGCGTGTTCTGCGAGAGGGCGACATGCTCTGGGTGGATGCCAGCGCGGTGTTCGACGGCTATTGGAGCGATTTTTGCCGGGCGGCGGTTCCCGGGGGGCCCAGCCCTGAGCAAGTTCGACTCCAGAGGATAGCGCACGAGGCCACGATGGCTGCCATAGAAGCGATCAAGCCAGGAGTGCCCGTCAGCATGATCGCCGAAACGTGCGCCAGGCAGCTAGGCAAGCATGGTTTCAACCTCACCTTCGACGCCGGGCGATGCGGCCACGGGCTGGGCCTCGCGAGCACCGAGCCTCCCCATGTCGCAACGTACGATACGACGGTTCTAGAGGAGGGCATGGTCATTACCGTGGAGCCTGGGATCGTGAATGAGGAAGGAGTGTTCTGTATAGAGGAAAACATCGCAGTGACTCGGGACGGGTTTGAGATTCTCTCAGGAGCTTCGCGGGAGATCTACGCCATTTAGTTCTTTAGGATGGAGAGGTGGAGCATGAGTACACTGGAAAAGACCGCTGATGAGATCGTAATAACTGACGTACTGATAGTCGGCAGCGAAGGCGCCGGAGCCAGAGCAGCGCTGGAGGCGAGCAAGCGGTGCAAGTCGGTGGTAGTAGCCACCAAGGGAGTCGTGGGCAAGAGCGGAGCCACGCTCACCGCCGACGCGGACATCGACATTGATAGCCGCAGCGCCGCAGAGCTGTTCGGACTGCCTGGGGACATGAATGACAGCCCCGAGAAATTCGCGGAAGACATGTGCAAAGAGGGAGAGTACCTCAACAACCAGCGCCTGGTCACGATTCACTGCGACGAGGCGCCCATGAGGCTGAAGGAACTGGTCGACTGGGGAGCCCGAATAGACAAGCTGACGCATGCGCCCGGTCACACCTACCCCAGGGGCGTATGGGTTCCAGGCACGGAGTTCGCGCGCGTGCTCACGAAAGAGCTGAAGAAGAGGGACAATATCAAGCTCCTCGAGCACATGATGATCACCGACCTGCTCACCGACAACGGACGCGTGGTGGGCGCAGCCGGGATCGAGATAACGACCGGCAAGTTCTTCGTGATCAAAGCCAAGGCCGTCATATTCTGCACCGGCGGCGCAATGCGCATCTATCCGCACACGACCGCTCCCGACGAACTGAGCGGCGACGGACTGGCGATGGCTTACCGGGTAGGCGCTAAGCTCATAGACATGGAGTTCCCGATGTTCCTGCCATATACTCTTATCAAGCCGGATTCGCTGAACGGCGTCGACTTCTCTTATCTTCTGAGCGCCTATGTCCAAGCACAGGCTTTGAACCGCCACGGTGAGAGATACATGGCCAAGTACGACCCCGACAGGCTCGAGCACAGCACCAGGGACGTCAACTCCATCGCTGCGATGATTGAAGTGCTTGACGGAAAGGGTTCGCCTGCTGGCGGCACGTACCTCTCCCTGAAGCACCTTCCGGACAACTTGATCGACTTCAGCGCCGAATGGTTCCCGTCCAACATATCCCACTGGCGCTACGGCGGGTTCGACATGACCGACTACCTGCCTGACCTGCATACGCAGGCAATGGAGACTTCGCCTGCAAGCCACTTCTGGAACGGCGGAGTTCAGATAGACGAGTTCTGCCAGACCGGCATTGCCGGCTTCTACGCCTGCGGCGAGGGCACCGGCAGCATCCACGGCGCTAACAGAGTATCCGGAAACGCCCTTACCATGACTCAGGTGTGGGGGCCGCGCGCCGGCATCTACGCCTCCGAGTATGCCAACAAGACAGGCAGCGGCAGCATCGATCTCGATCAGGTTATGGCCATCAAGGAACGGCTCCATGCGCCTCTGAAGCGCGACGATGGAGCTGACCCGATTGCTCTGCGCAAGCGGATCCAGGATGTGGCGTGGAAATACGTCGGCGTGGTCCGCGAGGAGAAGGGGCTGAGCAAGGGCCTTGAGGAGATCGCGGCGATACGCGCCGAGCTTGACCAAGTGTACGTGAGCAACAAGGCCAAGCGCTTCAACCACGAATGGGTGGAGGCGCTGCAGCTGGAGAACATGCTCGACGTCATGGAGATGGTCGCCGAGGCGAGCCTGGTGAGAAAGGAAAGCCGAGGAGCTCTCTACCGCAGAGACTTCCCCAAGACCGACAACATCAACTGGGTCAAGAACGTCGTTGTGCAGAAGGACGGCGACAAGATAGCCACGTCAGTGCATGGCGTGGACCTCGAGAAGTACCAGCCGACCAGGGAAATCCGGGATTACGGGAGCAAGGAGTGACAACGGATGGCGAACGAAGTACAGACAATCACTGTCAAGGTGCGTCGGGCAGATCCTGACGTCAACGGCGGCGAGGCTAACTACCAGTCATATACTGTGCCGCTGGAGCCGGGTTCGACCGTGCTCAGCGTGCTGAGGTACATCACTGAGAATATCGACAGGACACTGTCGTACTACCGATCGTGCAGGATAGGCAAGTGCGCCGGATGCAGGATGGTCGTCAACGGCAAGACCAGGCTTGCGTGCACGACTGCGGTCACGGGCGACATTACGCTCGATCCGCTCCCAGGATACCCTCTCATCAAGGACCTGGTTGTGGACCTCAGTGCTGAGAGGTGAGGCTGTAGGGACGGGTATCCCGTCCATCGCGGGAAGGAGCGAATCTGATGTCCGTCTCTAGATTTCCGTTCGGACCAACCTATGATGAGATGGCTCGTCCTGAGCTGATCGAGCCGTCGGTAAGGGCGGCGGCCGTAGAAGCCCTTCAAAACGATGAGCTGAACCCCGTGAACCTCTTCAACATCACGTGGAAGGACCGGGACAACCAGGTCCGGAAGATGGTGTTCCCGCGGGAGATCACCGGGCTCGATGTCAACATCGTGGTTCTGCTCGGGAACGGCTTCCCGTCAGGATCGCACAAGGTGGGCCCGGCCTACTCCACGCTTATCGAGGCATGCGTTGATGGGGTACTCGATCCCGAGAAGCACACAATTCTGGGGCCGTCTACGGGCAACTTCGGAATCGGCGTTTCGTACGTGTGTCGCCTTATGGGGTATCGGGCGGTAGTCATCATGCCTGACAACATGAGCAAGGAAAGATACGACCGCATCCGTAAGTACGGCGCCGCCCTGGACCTGACGCCGGGCACTGAGTCGGACGTGATCCTGACGCTTGAGCGCACGCACGAGCTCATGAAGGACTCTACGAACTTCGCTCTGGCCCAGTTCGAACTGCTGCCTAACTACAGGTTCCACAGGCATGTGACTGGGTCGGCGGCGGTGGAGGCAGCGCTTGGGATCGGGAATGGACGAGTGGCATGCTTCGTGTCGGCGCCCGGGTCGGCGGGAACGCTGGCTGCAGGAGACCATATCAAGTCAGTCTATCCGGACGCCAAGACTGCGGCAGTCGAGCCTTACGAGTGTTCGACACTGTCGACGGGCGGTCGCGGCCAGCACCGGATCGAGGGTATCGGCGACAAAATGTGCACCCTGATCCATAATGTCTTGACCACGGACTTCATCATCACCGTGCACGATGACGAGTGCGTGCAGGCGCTCAAAGTGATGCGCGAAGGCGCGCACATCCTTGAGCGGCTGGGGGTGAAGCGCGAGGCGGCGGAGCACATGCGCGACTTGTTCGGCGTGTCGGGCATGTGTAATGTCATCGCAGCAGTCCGCATGGCGCGCTATCTCCGATTAGGTCCGGATGAAAACGTCGTTACCGTGGCGACAGACGGGTTCGACAGGTACGAATCGGTCATCGATGATCTGGACCGTCGTTACCTGGAGACCACCGACCACGTGCTCGAGAGGTGGATGCGCGACGTATTCGCCGCACAGGACGATACTGCGATACATGATGTGCGAAGGACCCATGCCAAGGAGAGGTTGTTTGCGCAGAAGGAGAAGGACTGGACTCCGTTCGGCTACAGCGTGGAGTACTTGGATAGCATGAAGTCGCAGAGCTTCTGGGAAGACGAGTATGCCAGGCACGCATACTACAACGATAAGATAGGCCAGATGCGCTGACCTTGCGAGTGCCGCCAATACCTATCATATGGCTGCAGATATGTACGACGCCCGGGAGGAATTGTCCTCCGGGCGTCGTATTAATGTGTCTGAAATGGTATGATCCTCATACCACAGGAGGTGTCCCTGGTGCATAGTGATGGGGGTATCCGCAGGGTCAAGCTTTCAGATGGTATAGTTGAGCACATCAAATCGCTCATTATGGCAGGGCGCCTGAAGCCTGGCGACAAGCTCCCACCAGAGAGGGAGTTCGCTGCGACTCTGGGGGTAAGTCGCACAGCCCTTCGTGAAGCAGTACGGACCCTCAGCCTTATGGGCCTGCTTGATGCGAGGCAGGGCGAGGGCACTTTTGTGTCAGGGCTGGTTGCGGGGTCATTCATGAAGCCGCTCGCTCCCATGCTGACAATGGGAAACATCGATATCTTGGAGCTGATCGAGGCGAGGCGAATCATAGAATCTAGGGCGGTGGCCCTGTGTGCCCTGCGGGCCTCGGAAGATGAACTGGTTCGCATCTCCGACCTTGTCGATGAAATGGAACTCAACATCGGGTACATAGAGCACTTTAACCGACTCGACCTTGGCTTTCACATGGCCATATCGAGCGGTTCTCACAATTCAGTGTTAGTGGCGACTCTGGAAGCCATTCGAGATGCCCTCTACGAACAGGTCCAGGACGTTCAGATCCTTCCCGGCGCCGCTGACAGGGCACTCGGATATCATCGCCGCATCGTGGAGTCTCTCTGCACTCGCGACAGTGAGCGCGCGGAAAGAGCGATGGTTGAGCACCTCAACGACGTTGAGCGCGCGGTCGTCGCCAACATGGTCGGGAAAAGGGCAATTCATGAGGAAAGAGGCGATGAAGAAGGAGAGAGCAGATCTGTAGAGACAGTCTGAACTACTGGGAGGCAAGCGTGTCTGGTAGATCCATCGGCCAAATCTACTTGGGGAGGCATGACGGTGTACACACGCAGTAATCGTATGGTTGCCTTGAGGATCGCGTTGATTGCCGCACTAGTGTGCGTGCTTGCGCCGATGATGAGCACGATGGCGGCTGATAACGTCGTCAGGATCGGCGCTGTTTATCCTCTCACCGGAGCAGTCGCCACTACGGGCGCCGACTGCCGCACCGGCGTCGAACTGGCCGTAGATATCATAAACGGTGTCTACGATCTGGATTTCCCATTTGCCAGGACCGCCGGCATTCCGAGCCTGGGCGGGGCGAAGATCGAGATGATATTTGGCGACACTCGCGGAGATCCGACACAGGGCATGGCAGAGACCGAACGCCTCATCACCGAACAGAAAGTCGTATCCATCGTCGGCGGCTATCAGAGTGGCGTCGTGAAGACAGCCACCATGGCATCAGAGCGACTTCAGATACCGTACGTCCTATCGGATGCAACCTCGCCAGCGCTCACTGAGCGTGGGTTCCAGTGGTTCTTCCGCGTCATCCCGCATGATGGCATCCAGGCAAAGAATGCTCTGGAGCTCGTGAAGGACGTCGAGAAGAAAGAGAAGATCTCCATCAAGCGAGTGGCCGTACTCTGGGAGAACACGGAGTGGGGCGCCAATGTAGCCAAGGAGATTAAGAAGTGGGCCAGTGAATACGGATTCACGGTTGTTGCAGACGTGCCTTACACTTACCGAGCTACTGATGTCATGGGCGAAGTGCTGAAGCTGAAGGCTGCCAACCCCGAGGTCATCATTCACGCCGCGTACGTGTCTGACGCTATCCTGTTTACGCAGACGTTCAAGGCCATGAAACTGCAGCCCAAGATGATTATCGGGATGGCGGGATACCTTGATCCCAACTTCCTGAACACCGTTGGCAAGGACGGGGAGAACTTCTTCGTCCGCGCAGTGTACGGCCTCGACTTGGCCTCGCGCAAGCCCGTTGTGGCCAAGATCAACGAGCTATACAAGAAGAAGTATGGCCACGACATGAGCCCCAATGCGGCCCGCAGCTTCACCGCTCCGTTTGTCGTGGCAGACGCGATCAACCGGGCCAAATCGACTAAGCCCGAGGATATCAGGAAGGCGCTGCTCGAGACCAATATGCCGGCAAGCAGCCTCATCTCGCCTTACGAGGGAGTGCGATTCGACACTGAGACTCACGACAACGTGCTGGCCAGGTCTCTCTACCTTCAAATACAGAATGGCACGTTCAGGGTGGTATGGCCGTTCGAACTGGCGGCTGTGCCTTACGTATACCCGTTCCCGGGATGGGGTAAGTAAAGCCGGAAACATCATCTGGCTGACCTAGCACAGGAACCGGGCCGGCGTCGGGCGGTCTGCATAGATTGTCGGCATATCCTCGCCGCCTGCCCGGGCGCCTTTGTCTTCTGGGACTGCCGCAGTGACAGTCTCAGTCATCTGTCTGTTCCTATCTGCCATACACTTTGACAGGGGTGGTCTTCCGTGATACTCCAACTAGCAACGGGGGGCCTGTTGCTCGGCTGCATATATGGTCTGGTTGCCATGGGCTTGAGCCTGATTTATGGAGTCATGGGAATCGTCAACTTCGCTCACGGGGCTTTTGTGATGTTGGCCATGTATGCAAGTTACTGGCTGTACAGCCTGGCGGGCCTAGACCCGGTCATCGGCACGCCTCTAGTTGCTCTGCTGATGTTCGGGTTCGGCATCGTGGTATACCGTTTGATTATCGGAAAAGTCTTGCGCGGCCCATTCCTCGCTCGTCTTCTGGTCACGTTCGGAATGGGCATTTTCTTCGTCAATCTGGCCCAGTTCCTGTGGACTCCGGACTATCGTATGGTTCAGGAGTCCATTTCCCACGGGATAATCATGCTAGGGCCGATCTTCATTGAACTCCCCAAGTTGGTGGCGAGCATTGGCAGCCTGTTGGTGGCGGGGTTGGTCTACTGGTTCCTGCGCAAGACCAAAACTGGCCTTGCGATTCAGGCCATATCTATCGACCGTACTGCCGCCTCGCTCATGGGTATCAACCTGGAACGCCTGAACGCCATAGCGTTTGGGCTTGGCCTGGCCTGTGCAGGTGCAGCCGGAGCGCTGCTTGCAAGCTTTTACTACATCTTCCCCGACGTGGGCACGATGTTCGGCCTCGTGGCTTTGGTCGCAGTAGCGCTCGGCGGTTTCGGCAGCACCGAGGGCGCGCTCGTCGGTGCGATCCTCATCGGCATTATCGAGACTGTGGGCGGTTTCCTCGTCGGGCCTGAGTACAAGTACGCCCTCATATTCCTCGCCTACCTGCTGATAGTCATCGTGCGGCCAAGAGGACTCATGGGATGGGGGGCCGACTAATGCGCGACAATCGTCAGACACATACAATTATGCTCATCGTTTTCGCGGTCGTGGGATTGGCGCTGCCGCTCGTGGCTAGAGCACGCTTTGCGCAGCACATACTCATCATGATTGCACTGTATGCCGTCCTGGGCGAGGCGTGGAACATAATGGCGGGGTACGCAGGTATGGTATCAATAGGTCAGGCCGCGTTCTTCGGCCTGGGCGCCTACGTATCCTCATTCCTGTTCGTGGAGTACAGCGTGAACCCGTGGATTGGGTTCATAGCCTCAGGGCTCGTAACCGCGGCCTTCGGAACACTGGTTGGGCTGCCATTCTCGCGCCTGCGCGGAAGATACTTCGCGATCGGCACCATCGCGCTGGGTCAGATGATAAAGGTCGTGTTCGAGAACTGGCAACGAGTGGGCGCAGCCACAGGCCTTATGCTGCCGCTGGTGGGCGAGGGCGTCGCGAACTTCCAGTTCCACACCACCAAGCTTCCTTACTACTATATTGCTTTCGCGATGCTACTAGCTGTGATAGCCTTTATGCGGGCCATGGAGCGATCCAGAATGGGCTACTACTTCAAGGCAATCCGTGAGAATGAAGACGTCGCCAGCGGCCTGGGGGTAAACAAAACTGCATACAAGCTTGTTGCGATTGCAGTGAGCGCAGGCATTACGGGGATGTGCGGTACCTTCCTGGCGCAGTACAGTCTGTATGTCGAGCCCGAGTACATGTTCAACCACACGATCTCGGTGACTATCGCCTTGATTCCTGTGTTCGGAGGGGCCGGCAGCATAGCGGGGCCCATCCTCGGGTCTGCGATTCTGATCCCCATATCCGAGCTGACGCGTGCGTGGCTTGGGTCAGGCGGAACCGGAATAGACCTGATGCTATATGGTGCGTTCATAGTGCTGATGTGTGTGTATGAGCCGGAAGGGCTCATGGGCATGGTGCGGCGGGCAAGGGAAAAGGCGATAGCGCGGCGCGAGAGGAGGGGTTCAACTCAATGTCCGAACTTGTAGTGACAGGCCTCACCAAGCGATTTGGGGGGCTGGTGGCTCTGAACGATGCTTCGTTCTCCGTCAGGAGCGGAGAGATACTGGGGTTGATCGGCCCCAACGGCGCCGGCAAAACCACCTTGTTCAACTGCTTGACCGGGTTTATCAGAACAGACGGGGGTTCGGTGGAGTTTGATGGGCGCCCCATCACGAACTGGAGCCCCAACCGGATTTGCGCCCTGGGCATCGCACGAACGTTTCAGGTGGTTCAGGTACTGCAGGGCATGACAGTCCTGGAGAATGTGATGGTCGGCGCCTACCTGAGGGACGGACGTACGTCAGTAGCTCAGCGGCGGGCGGCTGAGGTGCTCGACCGCGTCGGCATGGGCGATAAGGCGGACATGACTGCGGTCAATCTGACCCTGCCTGCGAAGAAGCGTCTCGAAGTGGCCATGTGCCTTGCCACGGGCCCGAAGGTCCTCATGCTCGACGAATCCATGGCCGGGCTGACGCCTACAGAGATCCATGAGTCGTCGGCGATGATCCGGCGTCTGCGCGATGAAGGCATGGCACTTGTAGTAGTCGAACACGTCATGGAAGCCATAATGCCCATCGCTGATCGGGTTATGGTGCTGGATTCAGGAAACAAGATCGCCGAGGGCGCACCTGCCGAAATAGTCAGAGACCCGCGGGTGGTATCGGCGTACTTAGGTGATAAATATGCTGAACGTATCAGGTGTTAGTGCGGGCTATGGCGGGGTGCCGGCGCTTGCCGATGTGTCGCTGAACATCGAGCAAGGAGAGATCGTGGCCATTGTCGGATCGAATGGAACCGGCAAGTCCACTCTGGCGCGCGTGATATCCGGCCTCGTGAAGCCGACATCCGGAACCGTAACATTCGGTGGGCAGAGTATCGAGAAAATGCCTCCCCACGAGATAGTCAAGCTCGGACTGGTGCACGTTCCCGAGGGAAGGCACGTCTTCGGAAAACTGACGGTCGCGGAGAACCTCATGTTGGGTGCGTACACTTTGTCCAAAGAGGCCGATACCCGTGCGCGGATGGAGTTCGTGTGTAGCCTCTTTCCGTTGCTTGAGGAGCGGAAGAACCAGAAGGCGGGCAGCCTCAGCGGAGGTCAGCAACAGATGCTGGCGCTGGGTAGAGGTTTGATGGCCAATCCCCGACTCCTCATACTGGATGAGCCCTCACTGGGCCTGATGCCAAAGTTGGTCGAGGAGCTGTTCGAGTCCATACGCAACGTGAGCAGTGAAGGGATTACCATACTCCTCATCGAACAGAGAGTGCTGGAGGCTCTCGAGCTGTGCAATAGAGGGTACGTTATCCAAAACGGCAGGATCGTGCTGGAGGGACCGGGGTGTGAACTCATAGAGAGCGACATGGTCCGCAAGGCCTATCTGGGGATGTGACGGCATACCGACCATCGACAGGGGAGTCATGTAGTGAAAGTTGTACTATCTTACGGCAAGACCGGATTGACGGTGGAACTGCCCGATGACAATGTGACCGTAGTCCGACCGGTGTTCGCGCCAGGGTTCTCTGATCAACGGCGAGCAGTCGCCGATGCGCTCAGGCATCCGATTGGGCGCCCGGCTTTGAAACACATGGTCAAACCGTCGAACACGGTGGCCATAGTCTTTTGTGATGCAACCAGGCCTGTGCCTAACAGACTGATTCTCCCGGTTCTCCTGGGAGAGCTGGAGAGCGCCGGGGTGGAGAGGGAGCGGATAGTCCTCATTAACGCCCTCGGCACTCATAGGCCTAGTCCGCCGCAGGAACTCGTGGAACTCCTTGGCGAAGACCTAGTTCGCGAGTATCGTATCATCCAGCACGAATGCAGCGACCGGAACACGATGGCGCTTGCCGGTCGCCTCAGCAACGGGCAGGAGCTATGGGTGAACCGGGATTACCTCAGCGCGGACTTCAAGATACTGACCGGGTTCATAGAACCTCACTTCTTTGCCGGGTTCAGCGGCGGAGGCAAGCTCGTGTTTCCCGGGATCGCGAGCCTGGAGAACATCAAGGAAGCCCACGGATACCGGATACTGTCGCATGCCAAGTCCACCTGGGGGATTACACACGGCAATCCCGTGTGGGAACTGCTCACTGAAGGCGCGCGGCTGACAGCGCCCGACTTCATAGTCAATGTCACGTTGAACTCCGAGAAAGCGATCACCGGCGTATTCGCCGGAGAGCTGAGCGCGGCTCACGCCCGAGGCGCCGAGCACGCCAAACAGACAGCCATGAGGGCGGTGCCCGCGCGCTTCGATGTAGTGATCACAACTAACAGCGGATACCCGCTGGACCGAAATGTGTACCAGACTGTGAAGGGAATCTCCGCTGCGGCATCCATTGTTAAGGATGGAGGGGCGATAATCGCGGCGGCTGAATGCATCGACGGCATCCCCGCAGGCAGCCACTTCCACAGATTGCTGCAGAGGGTGGGCACGCCCGAGCGGGCGCTTGAGCTGATCGCAAGTCCCGGCTTCTCTATGCAGGACCAATGGCAGGTGCAGCTACAGGCGGAAATACAGATGAGGGCAGAGGTCTACTTGTACTCCCATCGTCTTTCGAAGGATGAGATACGCACTACCATGCTCAAGCCGTGCGATAGTATCGAGGATACATTGGCGGACTTGTTGCACAAGTATGGTCCGGACGCGAGCATATGCGTGCTGCCCGACGGACCACAGACTATACCTTACGTGGAGGCGTGACGTCGCGCGATTGCCCATGATAATCAGCCTATGATCGTCAGCCTATGATCGTCTTTCGTACTGACCATAAGCCAAGTACACCGCCGGAGACGGCGGTTTATTTTTCCCCGATACAGGAATAATCCGGCTTGAAGCGAAATTCTGCTCTGCCGCATAAACATACTCAGAAGAAGGAGTGAGGGAGATGCATCGGGTTCTTAAGTGTTCTTCGGTACTGATAGCGTCGCTGATCTTGGCCGGAGTTGTTGCCGGGGCTCCGCTTCCGGTCACCCCTCTGGTCAACCTCCCCGCAACGCCTTCGCTGCTCAAGATCACGAACGCTGCGCTATCCAACCTGGTTGCCATGGGAGAGGTCGAAGGTCAAGTGTTCGGCGCCGCAAGGAATCAGCTGGTTACGCTGGATCAGGAGGGCAAGATCACCAAGTCAATGGCGATACCGATTGAGCAGCCCGCGGGCATATCG
>CAYZHL010000046.1:0-2373 GCA_964478095.1 uncultured Clostridia bacterium
TATAGGTGCTCCCCACGTCAAGTAGGAAGTACTTGACCGACCTCATCTGAACTCGCCCGGCAGATACGCGATTCCATCCATGAGCCTGCGCGCAGTTCTCCCAACAGCTGCCCTCTCCAGACTCAACACGCCGCTGCGCGAGGCGACCCGAACTTCCACATCCACCACGCCCGAAGGATGGCCAATACGCACAGTGTGAGGGCCCGTCCCGCTGCCGTAGGCGCGCCCGGCAACATCGTTGACTATAGTCCCGCCTATGACGGCGGCAACTCCGGTACATATCGTGCCGGTGATCGGATACGTCTTATGGCATGTCTGCATGAACATCATGCGCGACACGAAATCAATGGAATCCGCAGATACACGTCCGCCTGTGGTGAAAGAGCCGTAATCGGCAGGGACTCCTACGAAGGCAACCATAGGAAAGGCCGGGCATATCCCAACGGCATCCTTTCTATTCGCCACCATCCCGATCATCTCGGCGGCAACTGACCGGATCTCCTCAAGAGTATCTAGGAGTTCCCTATTGGAATCGATCTCCCTGGGGCTCTCAGAGCCGCTCAACCCGAGGTCGCCGGCTTTTACGAAGACGCACGGATTAGCTGCGTCAACTATGGACGCTGCCAGGCCTGCAAAGCCCCTGACATCGATGTGATCCAGCGGACGCCCCGTCGGGAGGATCCCCCGGCCACTCGACCCGGCCGCATCGTGGAAATCCAGCATGATCCGCGACCCCGTTCCCGGCACGCCGTCAATCGCGTAGTCGCCCGTGTACACCACACTGCCTTCCTCAACAGGGACTTCTGCGTAGATGAGCTTGTTCGTGTTAGTGTTATGAATGCGCACTCGGGTCACGGGCGATGTCGGCTGCACGTAGCCTGCCTCGATGGCATACGGCCCGACCGCAGACGAGATATTCCCGCAGTTGCCGGAGTAGTCCACAAGGGCCGACTTAATGGAGACCTGGCCGAACGTGTAGTCGACGTCCGCATCTGCTCGAGAGGACGCGCCTATTATCGCCAGCTTGCTCGTAAGCGGATCCGCTCCGCCCAGACCGTCGATCTGCCTCACGTCCGGGCTTCCAAAGAGCGCGAAGGCGACTCGATCCCTCAGTTCAGGATCCTGCGGAAGATCGTTCCTGTTGACGAATATGCCCTTGCTCGTGCCGGCCCGCATGATTGTGCACTTGAGGCCGACTGTTCTGCCCAACCTAATCACGATGCTGCACCTCCAGGCGCTTTCCGAGTCTATTCTCAACCCACCGTATGACGTCGGCGGGATCGGTCCCTGGTCCGTAGAATGCATCAACTCCAAGGAATCCCGGACCTCGCGACCCGATCTGCTCCACGTACTCGGCCTGTTCTTCCTCTTTTTCCGAGAGTCGTCCGCCCGCGATGAACAACACTCTGTCTCTTATGCCCAGGGTCTGAAGTCTCTGGTTTAGCCTCGGGAACAGCTCCATGCCAAGCCCTAGAAGATTGCTTGCGCCCACCACAGAGGCGCCTGTCTCCGCGGCTACCTCCGCCACGGTTTCGGGCAAGTTCATCCCTCTAAGGTAGATCACATCGTAGCCGGCGTTTTCAAAAGCCTCCTTGATCGTGTTGATGCCTATGACGTGAGCGTCGGCGCCCACTGTCGCCAGTACGACTCTCTCCCTTGTAGGCTTGGCCTTGCAGGTAGGCGCCGACACCACCTCACGGCTGAACGAAACGTCCGTCTCGGGCAGGCCCTCCGGCCCAAATCCTGGTACGTATCTTCTTACCCCATCGGTGTCTCTGTGGGTCTTGACAGCACGCTTTAGGTCCCAGGCGGCTGCCAACGGAGCATCTAGTACTCCTTTGGTTGCCGACTCGATTGTTCTAGCAATAACCTCATCTGCGCTGAACCGATGCCAGAGTCCCTCCCCCAGCTCATCCGGGCTTAGCTCATGGCCGATTCCGAGCACGGTCGCAACCACTGCCATGGCCTCGGAGGTGACCTCGTCCTTGCGTCGGTCGATTGCGGGATCCTGGTATTCCACCGCGGCGATTGTCTTGAAGACTTCGTGACTTGCGAGGACAGCTCGGCCCATGGAAGCGCCTGTGGGAATACCGACTGCCTCCGCAGCCTTCGGCCGGTAGAAGTCAGCTCCGCCCAACCTGGCGCTGAACGCCATCCTGGCGAAATGCGCCTGCTCGGCCACGGGATCGTCGGGAGGGTTCTGAAACGTCTCAGGAACGGCTATAAGGAACTCGCTCCACATGACCTCGCGGAACGCCCGCATCAACGCCAGATCTGCCAGAAGGTTTCTCCCTCCCAGGTTGATCTGCAGGGCCGATAGCGAGGCCGGGAGTCCTGCCAGAACGGCCAGTCCCTCAGAGAGAACGCACATGC
>CAYZHL010000046.1:2392-13490 GCA_964478095.1 uncultured Clostridia bacterium
TCAGTGCCCTCAATGTTGTTCAGGTGTTTGTGCGAATCGAGCTGAACGAAGATGCCGTTTTCCGCGCAGATCTCCAGTGCCTTGTAGCCGTTGTTGAGCTGAACCCTGAACGGATCGATCCCACGCCCGCAGAAGTGGACATGTATGACGGGGCCTATATCGGTTCCATCGAATCCCGCCAAGAACGCATTGAGAATCGACAAGTGCGGAGTATCGCCGGTGGCGTTGATGCGCATCGGGTGCACGACCCCGCCGCCCAGCTCCACAAGCCTTCGTTCTCCGGCGGGTGTGATGCCGCCCTTTCCACGCGACTGCTCAATAAGCTCTGCGCCGTCTAGGGGATCTATATGCCGCGTAGCCTCGGCATGCACGAAGTGGAACAGGCGGATGCCCAGTTCATCCGCGATCCGGTACATATCCTTCGACTGCAGCATGGTCTCTTCCGCAGTATTCCTGCCCAGAATCGGATTGAGCGCAGGCATCCGGCTTGACCGTGCCGCGCGCCCAAGTTCAGCTATTCTGTGGCCGCCACGCTCTACGCCGTTGACGACACGGGGGTATGGCGAAGGCAGGTTCCTGACCGTGCCATCTGGAGCCAACGAGGGCATCTCCACGCCGAACGCCTTTTCGTAGGCCCGAAGAAGATCGTTGTCCTGCTCGATGATCCTAATCGTCCGTTCCTGCAACTGGGATTCCTCCTTGATCCGACGGTCCGGATTAGTCTACTACCTCAATCCCAAGTCTTCTTGCCGCCTCCAGGGCCAGTTGTCTAGATGGAATGGCGGACCGGATCGCAAGCCGCGCACCGCCTCTGTTCAGTGCGTAGACCTGCGACTTGCCCTTGTCGGTGAAGATGGTGATGCACTGTGCGCCGGGCTCGTCAACGCACCGGATTTCGACTTCGATGCCGAGCCTTTCAACCTCATTTACCACCGATGAATAGGATTTGGCGTCTGTGGTTGGGGCACCCCACACAGCGCCCATGAGTATCCCGGGCACGTTGATGCCCCTACGTGCGAAAAGCTCGGGGTAGAGCTGTATCTCCACGCGGCGGACCTCGCCCTCTACAAGCGCATGCGCAATCCTGGCCGCGTTTGTCGGAGAACCTACTGCCTGGCTGCTCCCGCCTACTACCGCCTGCCCGAAAGGACGAGTGATAGGATTCGAGGTCCGAGCGAACCTCTCTGCAACGCCGGCAGCCTCCGCCATTACCGAACGAACGCTCTCTGCCTCAGTTGCCAGCGCATCGGCGCCGACAAGTCGATCTATCTTTGGATTGGTCTTGAAGAACGGCTGCAGGTAGCGGACAATTTCGGGCACAACAGCTCTGGCCGAGGCCACGTGAGCCGCACCGGCCATCGACACCATCACATCCACAGGCACGTCTATCGGAATCTCGGTCGACATCGCCAGACCAGCTCCGAGCGAACCGAGCAGTATGCCGCCGCCGAGGTGGGTCGCGCACAGCCCTGCAACCATAACACGGGGCGTACAGGGATTGGCGATGGTGGGAGACAGGGCAAGGACTACTGCCCTCTGGAGCTGCGCCCCGGTACCGCCGTGTAGCTGAACTAGTGTGCCGGCGGTAGCAGCGGCCCCTGCCCCCAGGCCCTCCATGTTACACCCAGTTGTGATCTTTCCTACGCGGAATGTGACGCCGATCTTCAGCATGACCGCCGCAGCAAGGGCTATACTCTCACGATCATCTATGGTGTCGAGCATCGCTCGCATAAGGCCTGTGTACGTGCACGAATCCCCAGTGCCCGCACACGGCTCGAGGCCGACAGTGTGATTGCCCACTTGAGCCGCGAGAGCATATACTATCGCTCTGTTGAGGAAGTCGTCGCAAGACAGTGCGTTGCTCAGGATCATGCTCCGGTCGATCCTACCGAGAAGGAAGCTGTGGCCTTCAGCCAGGCCGATATCGAGAGCCTTCAAATTACGTTCGAAGGAGGCCAGAACTCGCGATATGACCTCCTCGCGCGCTATGCCCTCACGGACCATGGCCTCGGCCACTGCTATCTCGCCCGGGCTACAATGTAGACTGTCGGCGATGGCAGCGAGCTGGCCGAGAGTCAGCGCGGCAGCGTCGGCGCCGATGCGCGCAGCGGTTGCCACGTACCTCTCTACGAGTTCCCGACTCAACTTCTACTCACCCCTCACTTCATGGCCGGCCATGCCTTCGAGCACCTTCACAACAGCAGATATGTCGTCCTTGCCCAATCCCTCCGCTTTCGCCATCTGATACACCTGCTGAGCCAGGGAGGCGAGAGGCAGGGGCACCCCAAGCTCTTTGCCGGCCTCAAGAGCAAGATCCAGGTCCTTGTACTGCAGATCGATGGCGAATCCCGGCTCGAACTTGCGCGGAAGAACGAACGCGGGAACCTTGCTTTCGAAGGCGTAGCTCCTCCCTGAACTCGACTGCACTATCTCAACCAGAAGCTTGGGGTCGACGCCTGCGGTTACCCCCAGCACTAGCGCCTCTGCCACAGCCACCATATTGGTTCCGAGAAGCAGATTGTTCACGAGTTTCACAGTCACGCCCGCTCCGCTCGGGCCGGCATAGTATGTCTTCGTCCCCATCGCGCTTAGGATCGGCAGGCACTTGTCGAATATGCTCTTGTCTCCGCCCACCATTATTGAAAGCGAACCTGCTGCCGCCCCCTTGGCTCCTCCGCTGACCGGAGCGTCCAGGGTCTCGATCCCTTTGGCCCGTGCCGCCTTCGCTATTCTCATGGAGGTGGAAGGCCCCACAGTGCTCATATCGATGATAGTCGACCCACTGCCACAGGCGCTCAGCAGGCCTTCCGAACCCAGCGCCACTTCTTCGACAGCCTTTACCGAAGGTAGCATCGTGATGACTGTGTTTGACCTCGCCGCCAAGTCACGGATAGAAGCCGCGGGCCGCGCACCGGCTTCCACCAGCGGCGACAGCGCTCTTTCATCAATGTCCGATGCGATTACCTCAAAGCCCGCCTTGAGGAGGTTCATGGCCATTGGCCTGCCCATTGTCCCCAGGCCGATAAAGCCTACAGGTGTCGTCGAGACCACCGCCCCTCTTGTTGTTCATACGAAAACGCCTTGCAGGTGCATCCTCGCGTCTATACCAATGCCCTGACCCGCGACACGGCCATGCCGACCAATCCACCTTGCAAGAACGATACCAATTCAGCGTCTCAAGGTAGTTCAGCTGCGATACGTGCTGCAAGCTGGACAAATGCAGGCCCCAATCGGATTGCGGCGGGGTTGCGGCTCTTCGCTGGCGGGCTACATCCTTTGCGATAGTGGCAATTCGCGAGCACGGTATTGCACAAATGAAAAGGGGGCTGAGCCAGAATCACAACACAGATTCTGCCCACGCCCCAAAACAGTTGAAGCAGCCCGATAGGGCTCAAGCGATGTTGAGTCTCTTCATCTTCCGCCACAGAGTCGACACACTGATGCCGAGCATCTTCGCGGTCTCGGTTCTGTTGTTGTCGGCCTTGGCCAATGCCTCGATGATCATCTGGCGCTCGGTCTCAGCCTTCTGAGAGTCGAGAACCGATCCCCTGAGAAGCTTAGTCCTGTCCTCTCCCACCATTTGCTGCACAATCACATCCGGAAAATCGCCTATGGTCAGAATATCTGTCTCTGTCACATTCACTGCATGCTCTATGGCATTCTTCAACTCGCGAACGTTGCCTGGCCAGCTATAGCCCAGGAGCATCTCCATGGCTTCATCTTCAATTCCGGTGGTAGAGAGTCCTGACAGCAAGTTGTAGGCAGAGATAAAGTGAGCCACTAGGGCGGGTATGTCCTCTCTTCTTTCGCGCAAGGGAGGAATGTGCAGAGTCATGACCTGAAGCCGGTAGTAGAGGTCTTCTCGGAACTCGCGCTCCTCAATCAGCTGCAGAAGGTCACGATTACTGGCGGCGATCACTCTGACATCAACACCAACCGTTTTTGTCGAGCCCAGTCGCGTGACTTGCGAGTCTTCAAGAATCCGAAGCAGCTTGGCCTGCAGATCCACAGGCATCTCGCCTATCTCGTCAAGCATCAGCGTCCCACCGTCGGCCTGCTCAAATACCCCCGCCATGCCTCCCTTCGCCGAACCCGTGTAGGCTCCCTCTGCGTAGCCCACCAGAATGCTTTCGGCCAGAGATGGAGGAAGCAGAGCGCAGTTTAGTGCTACAAATGGGCTTGAGCGAAGACTTCCTTCCCGGTGCCCGTTTCGCCCTGGATCACAACTCGCGACGATGACCTCGCTACTTTGAGAGCGAGTTGCTTTGCGCTCTGGATCGCGGCACTCTCTCCGATGATGTCATCGATATTATGCCGGGCTGATTGATATTTCTTGACTTCCTGCAACAGCCGGTGTTTCTGCCTTGCCACTAGCTCGTTGTTGAACCCAAGACCGATCTCACTGCTAATGGGAATCCTGACAGCTATCGCACCGGGAACGCTCACTGAGCTGCCGATCACAGGGCGCCCGGTTGACATAGCCTCTTTCGCATGCTTGCTTATCAGCCCGATCCGGCCTGAGTTCGTAGTCCCATCCGGGTTCACGCTTTGAACCCGACGACCTCCATGATCAAACAAGACAGCCTCGCCGCCGGCCACCTCCGCAATCAGAGGCAAGGCCATCTCAAGTATCGATTGCATATCAGTCTCAAGGCTGTCATCATCCCTCACGATTATCAGCCAGCAGTCACCGAGCGGCGCCGCCCACGCCGTTCCTCCGTCGAAGGCAACACATTTCGATGAGCATTCGCCTCGCATGATCGGCTCTACTTCGGAACTGATACCATCAGGAATCTCGCTGACGGGGCTGCCAACGCTGTCGACTCCCTGGATCACCCGACCTTCTTTGCTGGCCACGTAGACGTCGGCGCGCACCGCGCGTCCCAGGATAGGTAGTGCTTCGATGACAGAGTGCAGCATGGAATCCCTCCCCCCTCTACCCCGGCACGAGCAGCTATTTCAACTGGTACGTACCTGTGCAGCAGCGCGACCTCACGATGCCGGTCGCGAACACAGGGCACCACGGCGGAGTATCTCTCATGTTCCGTTATTGGCCATTAGGTGGATATGGGAGACAACGGCGCCATGATGAGCTGACTAGACTGTCGGTACGGGAGAGCAAGGCTATTCGCAATTACAGGCTACGTCAAATCACCATTTGTGTTTCCAGCAACTAATACCTACGTAGTGTGATGCCGCACCACTGGAACTGGACAGGGCTATCCTCCCGCCATGCGCGGAAATACCATAATATGTGCAGCTTCAGATATGACATCATCCTCGTCTGCCAGTTTGCCGCCGATAACCACGTTCGGGGTCGAAGTGTCCACAAAACCGAGTGTACTCAGAAGCTCAGCCACCGTAGTCCCTTCAGGCACTTGATGGGCAATGCCTCCAGCACTACTGGGCTCATGACGTGGAAACCCGCGGAACTCTACCACAACTTGCACAGGACACCACCATAGACAATCCTTCTGCACCCCGACAAGGGCTAGCTTGTTATTTCTACTCGAAGCTCCTCGATTCCTCCATGCCGCAGAAACTCCACCCAGCATCCCCGTCTCGTCTGCCGCTTCTACTATCAACCTTGAGCGGCAGAAGCGCGACTATCCATCCAGCTCATCGGCCTACTCGAAATCGACCCACTTTGCGCCCAGGCTAGAACTCTCAACGCACTTGTTGATGAACTTGACACCGGAGAGCCCCTCAGCGGCAGTAGGAAACTGCAGGGCATCCAAATCGACAGCCTGGCCTGACTTGCGCTTGATGACTGTGTCGGCAAATGCGGAGTAGATGTTGGCAAACGCCTCGTAGAAGCCCTCCGGGTGCCCGGCCGGAATGCGGGAAGACTTGGCGGCAGCAGAATCCAGATAGCCATTTCCGCGCGATAGTGTCATGACGGGCTCTCCGAGGTAGGCAAGCTTAAGGTACTCGGGGGACTCCTGAGCCCACTCTATGCTGCCGAGAGTACCGAACACTTTGATGCGCAGGTCATTGTCATGGCCGATCGCGATCTGTGAGCAATGGTACACCCCGCTGGCGCCGTTGCTGTACTCGATCAGCATCTGGGCGTTGTCGTCAAGGACTCGATTCGGTCCGAAAGCATCAAGTTTCGCGCACAGCGACTTGATCTTGAGGCCTGTCATGTAGGCTACTGTGTACTCGATGTGGCTCCCTATATCGCCAACGCAATTCGAGATCCCCGACTGGGCGGGATCCATCCTCCAGGCGGCCTGCTTCGAGCCTTCGTCTTCCACATTCGTGGCGAGCCATCCCTGCAGGTACTCGGCATGGACCGACCTTATGTCCCCGATCTTGCCAGCGCGGATCATCTCTCGCGCATGCTTGACCATGGTGTATCCTGAGTATGTGTACGTGACGCCAAGCAGCAGGTCTCGCGTGCGACATGTCCTGACGAGATCCTCCGCATCTTCCACAGTGCAGGTCAGCGGCTTATCACAGATCACGCTAATTCCGCGGTCAAGAAATGCTTTGGCAATGGCGTAATGAGACTGGTTGGGAGTCACGATTGCCACGAAGTCAAGCTTGTCAGGGCTTTTGCTCTCAGCCTGCGCCATATCTTCATACGTCTCATACAAGCGCGCTTCATCGATACCGAGCGCTCTGCCTGTCTTTACAGTGTTGGCATGATCACGCGAGAACACTCCGGATACCAGGCGTGCCTTGCCGTCGAACGCTGCGGCCTTTCTATGGACATCGCCAATGAACGCTCCCGGGCCGCCTCCGATCATGCCGTAATTCAGAACTCGACCGCACGAATCGTTCCGGGAATCCCCAATCATGATCTTGCACTCCTCTCTACAAGCCGAGCTTCGGCAATCAGCTCATAAACACTCTGTCAGAGCAGCAGCTTCGATTCGGAGCTGAAAAGCGCCGGCGAGAAGATGTTCGTAAACTTCGCCAGGGAGACCTGTCAAAGACAAGACTATCACAGAAAACGAGAGAGACGAAGGGCGTCGGATCGCAAGACACCGTCATGATCGTCTGGGGCAGCGCCGAGAACACCCGTAGTGCTGAGACTCTCCTGATCCTGATTGTCAAGATAGGTTTGACGAACCGGAGACGGGAGCCCTCCAAGCATGTCACTTGAAGAGGCGCTCCGCAGTCGCCCGGCTGGATTCCACTTATGCCCATCAGAGTCAAATCCCTTAACTGATGGGCGCGCCTGGTATATTGTTTGCCAATGTGGTATCCTGCCTATGGAAAGCGTAGCTACGCTCTGACCACTAGCAGGATTAGGGAGGCGGTGTTAGTGCGAACTAGTCGACTGATCATCGTGATCGCGATGACGACCCTCATGACGCTATCCTTGGCCGGGTGCACGGGGGGTTGCGACGAATCTGTTAAGCCGTACAGCGTGTCAGGTACGGTGATGGATCCGGATGGAGTCGGAATAGGTGGGATTACTCTAGCCTACACTGGTAAGGTAACAGGAACAACTACAACCGACGGAAATGGCCACTGGGGCATCAGCGGTATTGCGGGGAGCATAACCATTACACTGAGCCGACCTGGCTGGTATTTCACACCGGAGGCACATCTTGTCAATGGCCCGCAGAGTGACCTTCTGTCTATTGGGATTCCAATCCTTACGCCAGAGCTCAGAGAGCAGTTCGACACCACAAGTGCAGCAGTGAGCAATCTCATCCGCAGCCTATTCGACCCCCACAGCCCATCGGACAGTCTGGAGCAGATTGCGCAAAGGGTAAGGACCATGCAGGGCGTCGAATGGGTCTATAGTGATCTCGACAGCCTCGCGATCGAACATGTAAACGGTGGCATTGAACTCTGGCTTACGGGTCCGGACACTGATCTGCCCCCGTGGGCTTGGCATTCTAGCATTTGGGATGACGCAAATGGCCTTGTTGCCAACGCTGCGATCGCCCTGCCCATGCCGGGCAACACACGCGCAGCTGTCGTGTATACAGTAGATGCGGATCCAGGTCGCGACAATTACGATGAGCCAGTCGGCCTGATAGAAGAGCTCTTGCGCAATGCCGGCTACGAGGTATACGCCGCTCGGGATGATAATGCTGGTGTCGGCTTCTTTCAGAGGCTAAACGACTATGGGGTAGTCTTTCTTCAGACGCACGGCGCTTCAGGCTTCGATGGAGACGGCAATCCGTACTACTACTTTCAGACCGGCGAGGAGGCTCCCGACTTCAGGGATGACCTGTATGAAGAGTGGCAGAAGGAATGGATCTGCAAGGGTGATGTTCCCTGGGGTACGGGAGATGCAGCACGACGCGTGGAAAATGCTAGAGCATTCTGGCACATAAGCGACAAGTTCGTGCGAGAATACCTGGGGCAGTTCCCAGGGACGCTACTTATCAGCGCCGCATGCAGTACTCTCGCAAATGAGTCTATGCCTGATGCGCTGATTGGAAAGGGAGTCCAGGCTGTCGCAGGGTGGACGGGACCCATCAACTACGGCGCGTGGCCTGCATTTCATCTGCTCGCCAACATGAAGACTGGAACGGGCCTTCGGGGGGCACTTGATGCTCTCCCTCAAGACATGAGGACTAGGGGCAGCTCCTCCCTGGAACTCAGATTTCGGAATCCGGATGGAGACATTTTTCTCGTTGCTGCACCAGCCGCCGAAGGTCCTACTGTTGCCATTACTAAGCCGCTGGACGGTCAGGTCTTCGACAGTCTCACAGTCTGGGTAGGTGGGACGATTTACCCCTCTATGGTGGACACTCGCGCCATCCTATCAGTGAATGGGTTGAGTACTGTCCTGGAACTTGACTGGGACCCCGGAGACCCCAATATCCCCGGAGACCTCCCGCGGAGCGTCTTCGGTCAATGGGTCAACCTGTCACCTGGTGACAACACTATCCAGGTCACTGCCGTCAACACAACCGGGTCGGACATCATGACTATCCACGTGCGTGCCGAGGTGCCGGAACAAGACCTTTGGACACGGCTAGTGTGGAATACTGATGAGACGGACATTGACTTCCATCTTTACCCGGAGATCTCCGGCATTTTCAGCTACGATGATTGTCACTGGAGGTGGGAGTCACAGCCGTGGGGCGCACACCTGGACATTGACGATGTGAATGGCTTTGGACCGGAGCACATTACTGGTGAGGCAATCTCCCCAGGATCGTATATCCTCGCAGTGCATTACTACAGCACACACGGGGTAACTGACCCAACCAATGCTCAGGTATTGGTACGTACCCCGAGCGCAGAGAAGTTCTACTCACAAGGTGGTTTCACGCGATCCGGCCAGATATGGACTGTATGCAGGATTACATACCCCGGGGGACTGGTGGAAGATATCGACAGTTTCAGTGAATCCATGCCCCTCGATGTCCGTACTCGCATGGAGAAAGAACGCAAGCCCGGGGAAAGGTAAGTAAGCGGCAACCATACCGTCGCGATCAATCATGCGCATTGATGGTGGGAGGGTCTACTGTCGGGTTACTCCCGCCATCAATGCGTATTGCTAGCCCACCTATGTCCTGCCGAGCTGCCTGTTGAACTCCGTGATGGCCTCTGAAGCCTCCCGCTTCGTCAAGGCATCAAACCATGCGTAGTCCTCAACCCCCAGCTCTGCCCGGTATGCTGAGACCCATCGTCCGCACCCTTTCTCCGATCGGCGATTCTCATTAGCGGATCTACCTGCTGCTACGCGTGCTGTTTGCCTACGCGGTGTCGAAGGAGTAATGGCCGTTGGCACATTACACACCACCAGCGGCACAAGCAAACCCGCATTGGAGCCAGCCAAAACGAGGCAACGGCTTGGGCGCCAAAAGAGCTCCAGCTTCCCTGGCGGATGCAGGTGGTCTCACTCGGCCAGGTACGCTCTTCTCACCTCATCGTTACTGGAGATCTCTTCACCGGTCCCTGAAAGCACGATTTCCCCTGTTTGGAGGACGTAGGCATAGTCTGCGATTTCCAGCGCCATGTGGGCATTCTGCTCGACCAACAGGATTGTGGCGCCTCGTTCGCGTATGCCCTCAATGATGTCAAAGACCTCCGATACGAGCCTCGGCGACAGGCCCATAGATGGTTCATCTAGGAGCAGTAGCTCAGGCCGCGACACAAGCGCTCTGCCGATTGCCATCATCTGTTGCTCGCCGCCGCTTAGCGTGCCAGCCAGTTGACCGCGTCTTTCACGCAATCTTGGAAAGCGGCCGTATATCTCCTCTATTCTATCACGCACCAGCCGCTTATCCCTTACGGTATAGCCTCCCAAGACCAAATTGTCGTGCACGGATAGCTCGGGAAACACCTGCCGCCCTTCAGGGACGTGGGCGATCCCTCTTGCGACGATATCATGAGGAGCACGGTTAGTGATATCCTCGCCCTTATAGATTACAGAGCCGCTAGAGACCTTCATCAGCCCTGAAATCGCTTTCAGCGTGGTGGTCTTCCCCGCTCCGTTGGCGCCGATAAGGGCAACTATCTTGCCCTCAGGAATGTCGAATTGCAGCCCCTTGATCGCCTTGATGTTCCCGTAGGAGCAATGAATGGACTTTACCTCAAGCATTGCTGCCGTCTCCTTCGCCGCCAAACCCGTTCAGTATTCGGCCCTGCAGCGCTTTCATCTCTCCATACAGGGAGACAGCCCTTTCGTATGCGCCTTGATCGTAGAATATGTCCAGACCCCTCTTCAGCTCTTTTGCAGTCTCTATGCAGAATCTGACGGCTTCGGCGATGTCCGCCTCGTGCGACGCTCCGGTTGCGCATCCGGCTACCGTGGCCTGTGTCGTAATGGCCACCCCCACTACAGGGCAGGTGGTTGCGACAGAAGGCTGCATTATGCTGTTGATGTGGGGCAGCCCGTTGCCATATGGGGTCATGTCGAACGTGGTGATGGGCAGCACTTCCGGGAGTTTGCCCGTCACCCTCGCCAGGATATCCAGTAAGTCCTCCGGCACCGGCATGATGTAACCGCCTTTGACCGTTGGCGTGATTGCGATGCCGCTGTGGTTCAGTATGCGGTTGCCCTTAGTCGTATCGACCGAGAGGATTACGTCCATATCCTTCTGTTTGGCAAGTAGAAAGTGCTAGTTCGGCGGCCGAAATGTGCATAGGCTAACCGCCGCGCCTGGGGTTGGGTCTT
>CAYZHL010000047.1:0-7398 GCA_964478095.1 uncultured Clostridia bacterium
TCAGTAGTTTGGCGAACGCGAGGGTAGAGAGAGGGGTAGTCGACGAAGGCTTGATCACTACGGTGCACCCTGCCGCAAGGGCCGGGGCGATCTTCCAGGCAGCCATGAGGAACGGGAAGTTCCACGGGACTATCTGGCCTACGACCCCAATCGGTTCGCTTAGGATGATGCTCATGTGGTCCTTGTCGATCATCACAGCGCTGCCTTCGTCAGCGCGAACGACGCCGGCGAAGTAGCGGAAATGGTCGGAGGCCAGGGGTACGTCTACCGACATGGTCTCCCGGATGGGTTTGCCGTTGTCGATGGTCTCTACCATGGCCAGTCGCTCAGCGTTTGCGTCGATGAGATCGGCGATCTTCAGCAGAATCGTAGACCGCTCCGCAGGGCTCGTGTTTTTCCAGCTGTCAAAGGCCTTCCACGCCGACCCAACAGCGAGGTCCACATCTTCCTTGCCCGCATCTGCGCACGTGGCAAGCAACTCTCCGTTGGCAGGGCAATACGTGTCGAACGTCTTGCCTTCCTTACTGTCTACCCACTCACCGTTGATGAACAGCTTGTAGTACCTGTCCACAGGCTTTTGCATGGCTAGATCCTCCCTCCGTATTCGTGGTTTGCGAATCGATGCACGGAATCGACCCGATCCGACCACATACATATGGAAGCAAACAGTGTGCCATCGAGAGAGGGCCATCGAACCCCGGTGTGTGATGCGCAGGTAGACCGGGGCGCGCCGACGCCCGCGGCCGAATGGGCATAGATGATGCTCAGCGCGGATATGTACTGTCTGTGTTGCTATAGTGTTGCCATAGCGGTACGGTAAAGGTACACAAATGGTACACTACCGCTGCAGTCTGGCCGGTAGCCGTCTAGGCAGGCAGGGCCTTCACGGGCAGTGTAGAATCGGTAGTAGCAGGAAGGAAAATGACGAATCGGCGGTGAGAGGCAGATGGCTTCCGAGATTGCGCAGCAACCACGTATTGCCGAGGCGTGGCGGCACTTTGTCGACACGGGGGAGGTAGACTCGTCTGCCCTTCGTCCGGAGATAGCGGCATCATGGAGACGATCAAGCGAAGCCATGGTCGATCCAAAGGACGCTCTGGGCCGACTCCTACCTGGTCAGCGGGGTATTGACGATCTGCGGGATGATCACTGTGAGCTAATTGAGGTAGCCCGCCCGTTCATGTCCAGCCTGCACAGGCTGGTCGTCGGGTCGGGTTTCATCGTAATCCTGGCCGACGAGCGAGGACGAGTGATGGAGATAATCGGCGACGAGGATGCCCTCGACCGAGCCGGTCTGGTCAATCTCGTGCCGGGATCGAGCTGGTCCGAGCATCACGTGGGGACCAATGGAATCGGCACTGTCCTGGCATCCATGGCGCCGATTCAGGTTTCCGGCTACGAGCACTACTGCGAACGCTTTCACACCTGGACATGCTCTGCGGCGCCCATACTCGACGAACGCGGGCAGGCAATCGCAGCTCTGCAGATGTCGGGCCCGTCCGCTCGCACTCACGCTCACACGCTCGGGATGGTAGTAGCAGCAGCCGAAGCCATTTGTGCTCAGATGCGCATAAACGCGAAGATGCGCGAACTCACGGTGCTCAACGACAACCTCAACAAGATGTTCCTGATTACCTCGGACGGAATACTACTCCTGGACGATCGCGGCATAATCCGACGCGCCAACCCGGTGGCCGAAGGAATCCTGGGAGCACCGGTGTCCGGCGCTGATGCCGACTCTGGTGCCCACGCCCTCGGGCTGTACGCCGTGCCTGTGTATGAACTCGTGAGCAAGCCGCATTACTTCACGAAGATGCTCGGAATGGGCAAGGCCTTCGACGATGTGGAGATGGCGCTCAAGACACCCAGCGGACCAGTGCATTGTCTGGTAGCAGCCAAGCCGGTCTACGATGATCACGGAAACGTGAACGGAGGCGTGGTGTCGCTGAATCCGTCCAAGCGGATAACCAAGCTTATCAGCAGGTATAGCGGATCGTATGCAACATTCAGGTTTGACGACATACTAGGGCGCGACGAGAAACTTCGCCGAGCGGTGGAGCTCGCATCTATCGCAGCGCAGAGCGATAGTAGTGTGTTGATATGCGGCGAAAGCGGCACCGGAAAAGAGATGATCGCCCAGGCGATACATAACCATGGCAAACGCGCGCACGGGCCCTTTGTCCCGGTCAACTGCGGCGCAATCCCCCGCGAACTCGTTGGAAGCGAGCTGTTCGGCTATGAAGAAGGGGCCTTCACAGGGGCCGCCCGGGGCGGGCGCCCGGGCAAATTCGAGTTGGCTGCGGGCGGCACGTGGTTCCTCGATGAGATCGGGGACATGCCCCTTGAGCAGCAAGTGGCTTTGCACCGAGTCTTGCAGGACAGGCGCGTGATCCGAATAGGCGGAAGCACTGTTACGGAGGTAGACGTGAGGGTAATCAGCGCCACCAACAAGGATCTGCTGCGGGCCGTGGCCAAAGGCAGTTTTCGACAGGATCTCTACTATAGGCTCAACGTAATACAGATCCAGCTGCCGCCGCTGCGCGAGAGGCCGGACGACATACCGCTGCTGTTCGACTTCTTCATGGCCAAGACAGGTAGAAGGCTGGGCTCAGAGGTTCGTAGCGTCGATCAGCGCGTTGTGGAGTGTTTGATGAACTACGACTGGCCCGGCAATGTGCGTGAGCTGCAGAATGTGGTTGAGCGTATGGTCAGCATTGCGACCGACGGCAGGATCGGGTTGCAGCATGTTCCGGAGGAGCTTTCATGCCCTTCGCGCGAAGACACGCAACCGGCAGCATTCGCCAACATCGAGGATGAGAGATGTCGCATGCGACGGATGCTTGAGCGGCGCGAACAGGAGCAGCTGTTGACCCTCATGCAGAAACACGGAGGCAATATCAGCCGGGTTGCCCGTGAACTCGGCATTTCGCGCAACACGGTTTACCGGAGAATCCGCAAGGCCTCCACGAGAGAGAACAATGGGCAATTCCTGGATTGTGGTCCGGGGGACTCTATGCGATAATATAATTTGTTGCGTGCGCGCAAGCCCTACTGAAGGGAAGTGAGCCCTGTGAGTTTTGACCTACCGCAACATGCAGGAGTCGCCCTGGTTGGACTAAAGACAGGCCTGATCATGCCCACTGACGACATTGTGGAGATTACCCTCGACACGGTCAAAGACACGATCCAGGACAACGACATAGTCTGCGTGACAGAGGCGGTTGTGGCCCGTTCGCAGAATCGCTATGTGACTGTGGACGAGCTCGTGCAGGACCTGCGGTCCAAGCTCTCCGTCAGCGAAGAGGGAACCTTGGCGGTGATAAGCCCCATTGTGAGCCGAAACCGGTTCGTGCTGGTGCTATCGGCCATAGCCCGCGCCGTCAGGCGCGGGAAGGTCATCGTCCAGCTGAGCGTGCCGTACGACGAGGTTGGCAACCAGGTGATGGACGAGGACTTCGCCAATAGCCGCTTCCGTCTCAAGAGAACCCTCGGAAGCCTACTTGAGGTGAGAGGCAACACGCCTCAGATGAACGTGTTGATAAGGGAGATACTTGCAGCTCTGAAGTTCCAGGAGCTAGGATATACGGTGACTGCCATACGCAAAATCACGGGCAAGGGCATAGCCGACATCACCCTCCACGATTCCGAGGGTCGTCACCTTGTTGCCGAAGTGACTTTCGAAGACATGCCGGGCACTGCGGAGAAGGTTCTTCGCATAGCCAAGGACAGCGACGCAGACGGCGCGCTTGTAGCTCATGTGGATCTGCAGACCCGCGAGATCTCCATTGTGGACGCGGCGGGTCTGCTTGAAGGCGCAGCGAAACCGCACGTATACCCATACAGCGATAGGCTTGCCCTGTACGATGCACGCGACGTGATCACACTTGGCGAGATCGGCGAGAGGCTTTTCCCCCATCCCATAACCGGAATCGACTACGCACGCATGTACGCCAAGGCCATTCAGGCAGAGGGCGCTCGGTGCGAGATCCTCTATACAAACAACCCGTTGGCTGTGTTCAACTACGGCCACATCGACGGGATAATCATCGGCGCAGTGCACGAGCGCGAATCGTTGAAGAACCTATTCCTGTCGTTCGGCACCAAGACGCCTATGCTGACTGTGCAGGACGTTGGGCCTGGTCCTTGGGGGGTAATCGGGTCAAACGTGTCGGACCTCGACGCAGGCATACTCAAGCTCTTACCCGACAATGCCGACGATGTGTGCGACACCATCCGGGACCGAGTAAGGGAGGCGACCGGCAAGGATATCGAGGTGCTGATTTTCGGGGACGGCGCTTACAAGGACCCCGACACGGGCATCTACGAGCTTGCCGACCCGTACCCGTCCATTGGGTGCAGCATTGGCCTGCGAAAAGCGTCACTGCGGCAGGGGACGAAGCTCAAGCTGCTTGTCGAGACCATGTTCAGGCAAGGACGCTCGCGCGAAGAGATTGCCGAGGAGCTTGCTTCCCGGGCGCCGTCCCGTGACAGCTTGGGTACCACTCCGCGCAGGATCACCGGGATTCTGGCCACCATGGCCGATCTGGCGGCGGGCTCTGCCGATGCGGGAACACCGATAGTGCTGATACGGAACTTTCCGTACAAGAGCTGATCTTACTCGCCGAAGCGATCGGTTCGGGCGAAGACGACGATGCCTTTGTCGAGTATCTCTGTCTGTACCCAGCCAGACGGAGCTTCATAATCGCGTGGCGAGAGAGGATGCGGTTCTAGGCGCGAGTCCAGACGCGCCGCAATCACAGTATCGAAGAGGAGGCGCCTGTCGTCCCAGGCATTCCCGCCAAACGCCGGCGACACTACTGCGATGTCGATGTCGCTTTCGTCGATTGCGGTTCCGTGGGCGTACGACCCGAACAGTATGACACGGTCCACGGGGATCCTGATCTCGAGCTCGCGGATGAACCTGTCTATCGCGTCAGTCACCTCAGGAGGGAATCCAGACATGACAGGGCCTCCTTTGTTCTGTCGTACAAGTCCTTGAACCTTACCGGCGGGTTGGCGTCCAGCAATGCGGTTCTGTCGGTGGGATAGCGTCCCTCCACTTGGAACACCGAAAGGTCCGCGATCGTATCCACCTGTTCGGCGGTGAAGTCGTCTTCCACACCAGCTATCTCGGCGAGACGCCACAGTGCGTGTATTCGCGGAGGCGTTCGATGTGTCCGCCGGGCAACCAGAGCCTTGAGCATCTTTTCCGCCGCAAGGTGACAGAAGAAGCCGCTCTCCACGTATCGGTGGTTGTCCAGCAGAACCTCAGCAGCTTCAAGCGCCTCGTACGCCTCATTCCGCCAGTAGCGCGCGTCCTCGTCTCTTCCCAAGCTTCCCGCCCTCCGTTCGGCACGCCCGGCTCAGGCACTGTAGCATGCATGGAGTGCCGATGCGTTCATGCGATCTGGCCCATGTACATACTACCATCCGCCAGCTCGGGCATCCAGCCCAGGCCGGCGGAGGTTCTGGCATCCTCGGCGACGGCGATGGTGCGGCCATGCGGGCGCGGGTGGCGAAGCTGGAGGGCGCGCACGCAGGGGGTGCATTTGAAAAGAGGACTGGATTCGTATAGTATTGAACCGTCTGGGAGGCATATGGTAGTGGGAGGTGTCGTTGTTGCCTTATTGCCCGGAATGCGGAGCGGAGTTCCGCGTGGGCGCCAAGTATTGTAACGAATGTGGCGCCCAGCTAGAGAAGGTCAATACATCGGGCCGGCCGTCGCGGGCGAAGGCTGAGCCGCAGGCGCAGCAGTTGGAGCATGTTCTATGGGAGGGGAAACCCTACCTGAAGGAGATCGCGACCAACACCAAATATGTTCTGACTACTGAGCGCCTCATCATTCAGACGGGACTGCTCGGACGAAGGGAAGAGCAAATCGATCTTGGCAGGGTGAAGGATATCCGCCTTACACAGGGGCTTTCGGACCGGATGGTCGGCATTGGGCAGATCGAGGTCATCTCCACTGACCCATCGACGCCCTCATTTCGCTTGATGGGCGTCAAGGATCCCCGCAAAGTGCGCGACTTAATCTGGAGCGCCGTCAACCAGCGGCGCAGCGCAATGGGGATCCGCCCACGCGAACTGCTATGACCGGCACTCTGCTCAGCGCGACTCCAGTAGCCTTCCTCGTTGCCATGATAGTGGCCAGGGTTGATGGTAAAATCTAGGTGTCGATTTTGTGAACACATTTTTGCCGACGTGTCGACAAAACGGACAATGGGTGGTGCATAATTGAGCGTATAGACGTATAGGGCGATTGAGACTGAAGAAGCCTAACAGGTAAATCCATTTGGCCTAGCGTAAGCTGGCATAGACTAGCACCAACCCCCATTGGCCAGCCATATTGCCCCATTGCTCGCCGTTGCAGCTACCAGATAACCCCATCATCCGCTTTTATGCGACTATACGTCGCTTTATGCATCATCTATTGTCCGGGATTCGCGACACATTCGGGAAAACCCGTCCATGATATGAACGCATCGCAAAAGGCCAGGCAGATAGGCATTTTGCGGCAAGCGCGCAGCTGGTGATGCTTGTGCTCCTTCCTCTGGGCGGATGGTTTGCTGATCAGGTGGGCGAGCGCGCTGAGGTTGTGCTGAGGAATGACGCGTTCGTCGCCAGCCTGGTCGCGGCGCTGCTGCTCTGGGTGAGACTGAGCCCAGCGTGCGACCGACGTCTAGCGTGCGACGGCGGCGAACTCTTCGCGCGTGATGCCCATGATGATGACGTCCCAGTAGCGTCCGTTGTAGAACCGCTGCTCCCTGATGCGGCCTTCCTCTTTGAACCCGCACCTAGCGTAGCATCTACGACCGCGCTCGTTGTACTCGAAAACCGTCAGGTTCACCTTGTGCATGTTCAAGAAATCGAACGCGAAGCCCAGAGCAAGCCGTATCGCCTCTGCGCCCAACCCCTTGCCCAGCAGGTCCTCACGACCTATCACTATCCCCAGCTCGCAGTGACGGTCGCGCCAGCTTATGCCATGAAACCCCACAGCCCCTATGTACTCCAGGTCGGGATCATTACGAAGGGCGATGACGAACACGCCTTCATCCGGCGTGCCTTTTCTGACCAGCTGTCTTTCGACGAAGGATGTAGTCTCCTCCAGCGATTGGGGGAACATTACAAACCCGAGATACCTTGTTATCTCCTCATTTCCCACCCAGGCCTGGATGGGCGCGACGTCTTCCTTCCGGAACTCGCGCAGCACAATCCGCTCACCGTGTATCACCAGGATCGCCTCCCGTTAGCCGAATAATGGGACTATCATACCACCTACGGCACGCTTCCGTCCACGCCACCCAGCAGTTTAGCACTGTAAGGCAGTGTTCGGAGTGTAAGCGCCCGGTCAGGCGGTTGGGTAGGAGACCCCCGAGTCCCCGGGCACTACAAGCGCTG
>CAYZHL010000047.1:7555-11347 GCA_964478095.1 uncultured Clostridia bacterium
GGGTGGACCGAACGGCTGATATGCGCCCCATCATGTGGAGAGGGGTGGACTTCTGCATAAGGGTGGTGAAGCCTGTGTTCGCGAAGGGCAATGCGAAGCCCAGCACTGCCAGACACGCGATTGCAGCCGGCACGCTGCCGGCCATGTACAGCAGTGCGTAGCCCGCCCCTATGCCCGCGAAACCCAGGCGCAGGCACCCTACATCGCCGATCGCAGCGGCCAATGACGCCGCTGCCAGCGAACCGCCGACCATGGCTAGAGTCTCGATGGTGAACACAAGCGACAGAGCCGTCGCCCCGGCAGCAAGCCGGTCTTTGACGAACACAGGCAGGAGCACATTGAGCGGGCCAAGAAAGAAGTTGGTCAGTCCTCCGAGTATGATGCAGATCAGCACCGCCTTGGTGGCCGAGATGTACCGCAGCCCGGCCTTGAGCTCAGAGAAGAATGCCGATGGCGTTAGCCCGCCGGCGTCTTCGGATGCGGCGCCTTGCGGGAGATCGACGCCGGCAATTAGGGCGGCGGCCGCGAAGAAACACACTGCGTCTACCGCGATCGCGCCTGGCACTCCAAGCTTGGCTATCAGGCCGCCTGCCGCGGCCAACCCTACCACTTGCGCCGAGGATTCGCCGAACCGGTTGACAACACACGATAGCCAGTACCTGGCAAAACCCGGATTGGATCTGAGCAGTCTCATTCCTGCATTCTTCGCCGTGCCGTCCTCTATCCGTCGCCGCATCCCGTAATCCGCCCCTTCTCATCGATGTTGCCCCTGGGAATAGACACAGGATCCCCCAGATTCTCCAGGCACACTATAGCAGCGATTGGCGCCGCAGACACCGGCCAGATGGCGGGGATGGCAAGACGGGGGCAGGCAGACGAACTGGGGCACTGTCCGGCATGGGGAGTGGCCGGCACGGGGAGACGAGAGGTATCATGATACCGAAAGGCGAATATGGGACTCACAAATGGCGCGCAAACGAGTTGAATGAGGCATGGGGGGCAAGGGATGAAGACGGGACTGGACGCGTTCAGGCTTAAGCTGCTGGCCATGGGGCTAATGCTCCTGGACCACATCTACTACTTCATCCCCGGCACTCCTATCTGGTTTACGTGGCTGGGACGCATTGTGGCGCCCATCTTCTTCTTCTTCGCGGTGGAGGGGTTCTACTACACCCGAAGCAGGCCACACTACATAGCCAGGATGTTTGTATGGGCCGGCCTCATGTTCGCCGGCACGCGCCTCATCATGCACCGATTTCCTCCCGTTCACGCTCCGATCGTCAACAACATCTTTCTCTCGCTGGCTCTCTCGCTTTGCCTGATGAGCGCGATCGAATGGACGCGCACGACAGGCAACCGAGGTCTGGGCGTGCCTGCCGTGATAGGCGTAGGCTTTCTGTCTCTGTTCACCGAGGCCAGTCTGTACGGGGTTGCCATGACTTTAGTGTTCTACCTGTTCCGCGATGATCGCCGCAGAATGGCTACGGCGTACGTACTGGTATCGCTGGCTATATCGCTGCTGGCCTCGCCCGCGGCGCACACGATCAGCGTGGAGCGACTGCTTTACTATGACTACCAGTGGATGATGGTGTTCTCGATCCCGTTCATCTTGATGTACAACGGCCAGCGCGGGCCGAAGAATACCTTCACCAAGTACCTGTTCTACGTGTTCTACCCGGCGCACGTGTGGGCGCTGTACCTCGCCGGCCGGGCGATGGTGCTGGGCATGTGGCGGTGAGCGATCGGCTGTCACCAGATCGCCAGCGCGGCGACGCCGAGCGCCATGGCTGTTGCCGCGATCAAGCGCCGCGTACGCAGCCGGGGGTTTCCCTCCAGCAGAAGACGGTTTCCCGCCAACGTTCCCAGGAGAATGCTGATCTCTCGCGCTGGCGCTATGTAGGTCACAGGCGACACGGCCAGAGCCGACAGGACCATCATGTATGATACCGGCGACAGCAGGGCGACTATCACGGCGGGCCTTCGCTGATCGCGCCATGCCTGGGCGAGCGATGCGCGCCCGGCGCGAGTGAGAAGGAACCACGGACCTAACATGACGAAGCGTCCTAGGCACGTGCCCCATTCCAGGAAGAGGGGGTTGACTCCTCCCAGCGAAAGCGCGCGCTTGTCCCATAGAGTGTAGGCTGCGATGAACACACCGGTGAGCAACCCGTAGAGGATCGCAAGGCGTTGTCGAGGGGCTACGGCAGCCTGCGGTACTACGGCGGCTTGCGGTGTTACGGCGGCTTGCGGTGTTGCCGCGGCCCGCAGTGCATCGCTCGCGCCGACAACTTCGTCGCCGCTTCCGCCGCCGCCTTCGCCGTTTCTGGCGAGGAAGAATGCCCCTCCTGCAATGAGCAGCGCTCCCAGGAAAGCCGGGACGGACGGTCGCTCTCCGTACAGGATGATTGCCAACATAGTGGAGAGGAACGGACCCGTGCCGCGCGCCAGCGGGTACACTAGCGATAGATCGCCGCACTGGTAACCCTTGAGTAGGGTGGAGAAGTAACCCAGGTGCAGTAATGAACTGCCTGCTATGTATGCAAATGCTCCAGCGGCCGACGCTCCCGGTGCAATGGCCCGTCCGGAAAGCAATAGCCAGATGCCCAGCGGACCCCAGAACACGGTGGCGCACATTCCTACCAGATACACGTAGGGAATCCCGCCGCTAGACTTCTTGGCAGCCAGATTCCAGGTTGCGTGCACTACCGCTGAGCCCAGCACGAGGGCCAACGCGGATCCTGTCACAAGATCGCCTCCCAGTAAAATTGCCGCATGCGGTGCCCATCGCCTTCCGCTGCATCTCTGTCGGGCAGACCTCTATGGTTTCCGCCAGAATCCCGGGACCAGCAGACTGAGGACTGTGTATACCTCGAGCCTGCCTACGAGCATGCAGAAGGAGAGCAACCACTTGCCTATGGTCGGAACCGCGGAGTAGTTGCACGTCGGCCCGACCAGCCCAAACCCTGGGCCGATGTTCCCCAATGTCGCCGCGACAGCTCCCACGGCGCTCATGAAGTCCAGTCCCATGGCCGACAGAGCTAACATCGACAGCAGGAACACCGACAGGTAAAGGATGACGAATGCCAGCACCGCACTGGACACTTCCTCCGGCACTGCCTTGCCGTTCAGCCTGATCACAGTCACTCGCCGCGGATACACTGCTCTCTTGAGCTCTCTGACGGAGTGCTTCGCCAGTACGTTCATGCGTACGACCTTGATCGCTCCTCCGGTGGACCCCGCCGAACCGCCCACGAACATCAGGAGCAGCAGGACCGCTCGGCTGAGCGGAGGCCAGACGTCGTAGTCTACAGTGGTGAAACCTGTTGTGGTGATAACCGACACCACCTGGAAGGATGAATGCCTCAGGGTGTTCCCCAGGCTGTAGCGTGAATGGGCCAGGAGATCCATGGATACCAGGGCTATCGCGGCCAGCACGATTCCCGCGTACGTCCTGAGCTCGTCGTCTTTCCATATGGGCTCGAAGTCGCCGCGGAGCGCCCGGTAGTGCAGAGTGAAGTTCATGCCTGCCAGGAACATGAAGGCGGTGACAGTGAGATGTATCGCCGGCGAGTTCCACGCTTCCAAGCTCTTGTTTGCGGTGGAAAATCCGCCTGTGGCCACGGTGCCGAATGTATGGGCGACAGCGTCGAACAATGACATCCCAAACAGGCGCAGTAGCACGGTCTGGCCGACCGTGAGTATGATGTAGATCCCCCAGAGGCGCTGTGCCGTCTCGCGGATTCTCGGCTCAAGGCGGTCCGGGAGCGGCCCGGACCGCCTTGAGCCGAGAAT
>CAYZHL010000047.1:11357-13466 GCA_964478095.1 uncultured Clostridia bacterium
CGGGAGCGGCCCGGGCACTTCAGCCCGGAACAGCTGAGAACCCCCTACTTGCAGGCCCGGCAGGAGCGCGATGGAGAGCACGACGATCCCCATACCGCCCAGCCAATGAAGGAACGACCTCCAGAATAGGATCGCGTGCGACTGCGCCTCAACGTCCAGCAGAACCGTGGCTCCGGTAGTGGTCAGGCCCGACATGGTCTCGAAGACGGCGTCGGCCGTCCCGCGCAGAGACCCGGTCAGAAGAAAAGGCAGGGCGCCGAAGAACGCACATGCCGTCCACCCCAGTGTGGTAATGGCCATGCTTTCGCGATTGCCTATGCGCCCGTCGGTTCCGGGCTCTGCGAGGAATGCGCCGGCGACGCCGACGGCGGCAGTCACGATCGACGATATGAGGAAGGCGGTCCAGTCGGACTCGCCGAACAGGAGCGACACCGCAGCCGGCGCCAGCATCAGGGCTCCAAATACTGCCACAATGCGGGAAACCGAGCTCACAACTGATCTGATGTTCAACGCATACGCCTCTATCGCAGCTCGAACAGGCGAGCCGTCTCTTCTCTTGCTGACTCCACTGTGAACACGATTGCGTGGTCGCCCGGTAGTATTCGGGTGTCGCCACGAGGCACAATGACCTGCCCGCCTCGGACCAGTACTCCGATAACGGCGCCTGCCGGTACTCCCAGGTCGCGCAGGGGAATGTGACATGCATGGCAGCTTTCCGAAACCAGCACCTCCAGCACTTCCGCCTGTGCCTCCTTGAGCAGCGCAAGGGAGAGCACGTGGTCGCCGCGGATGATCTTGAGTATGGCGGCGGCAGCGCTAACCCTCGGCACTACCGTGGCATCAAGATCCATGGGCCCGGTGAAGGGCAGGTACTCGGTTCGCTTCAAAGCTACGACCACGCGAGGCACGCCCATGCGCTTCAGAAGATAGCCTGTCAGCAGATTCGACTGGTCGTTGTCGCCCACTACCGCAGAGGCGTCGGAACCTTCGGCGTTCTCGTCTTGCAGGACCTCCAGACTGGATGGATCGCCCTGAATCACCGTCAAGCGCGGGAATGCCTCCGCCAGCGCTCTACACCTCTCGGCGTTCTTTTCGAACATTTTGAGCTGCACTCCGTGAGCAGCCAGAGGCTCCAGTGCACGCACAAGGTAGTAACCGATGCTGGTTCCGCCGATTATGTTGACTGTTCGCAGACGAGTGGCTTCGCGACCGGCCCGCCACCCGAATACGCTGGGCACTCCGCGCCTGCCGACGACGAACACTTTGTCGCCTGGACAAATGGCCGTGTCGCCCCTGGGGATGAGCACATCGCCGTTGCGCAGGATAGCCACCAGCGTGGCGGTGGCGATGTTCAGCTCACGCACGTGGGTGTGCGCTACCGGCGAACCGGGCTCTACTGTGTACGACAGGATCTGCACTTTTCCGCCGGCCAGGTAGTCGAATTCCGACGAGTCAGGGTTCTTAATCAGACGCGCAATATCCGCCGCGGCCTGATGGTCGGGGTTGATCGTCACATCTACGCCGGGATACGTACCATCCGAAGCGAGGGCTAGATCAGTATCGTAGTCAGGGTCGCGCACTCGCGCGATCGTCGTGTGCGCGCCGGCCTGTTTGGCCAGAATACACGCGAGCATGTTGACCTCGTCCAGGTCGGTGACCGCTATGACCAGCGACGCGTCGGATACGCCGGCTCGCTCCAGAACACGCAGAGACGCGCCGTTCCCGTGAATAGCCATCACATCCAGGTTGCGCTCGACTTCGCCAAGTCTTCCGGCTGCTCGGTCGATTACAACTACGTCTCGATTCTCCTGGCATAGCCGGCTGGCAAGCTCAAATCCCAGTTTGCCTGCGCCAATGACAATGACTCGCGTTTGATATCACTCCAGACCTGATCTGTTCGGCATGCCTGACCATACAGTCGGGTTTGCCGCTTAGCTAAACCGTATTTGACGTCGAATGCTGGATATCCTGCAAACACCAGCTGTAAGTGACGGATGGGAGTCGCCGGTTTGCTGCGGCGAAGGCGCCGGTCTGCCGTAGGGAAGCCGCCGGTCTGCCGGAGGGCAGGCGCGGGTCGCCATCGTGGACGACGGCTGTGGGTTCGACCCG
>CAYZHL010000048.1:0-369 GCA_964478095.1 uncultured Clostridia bacterium
CCCCGATTTTCGTGATTTGGAGGCGGTCAGGTGGCCCTTCGAAATCGATGTACTCAGAAGTTGCGGGTATCTGCAAAACTAATGTCAATAATTGACGATATGCCAGCTCCAGCCGTTTTGTCCGAAGGCCATGATGCCCAAGACCAGCTAAATGGCCATTCCAGCCAGAACGAACTCCTGCAGTCCGTCTGGCAAGAGTGGACCATATCGGCAACTCCCGTGAGTTTTGCCAGCCAGTCCCATCATCTGTGGATTTTCGGTACGGCTTTCGGCGAAGCCGTACCGAAAACCCCACGGTTCTCAACACATAGGCTTTGCCGAACGCAACCGGTAGTGGAGCTCCCCCGTCCGACACGATCGGTGATCAGC
>CAYZHL010000048.1:379-669 GCA_964478095.1 uncultured Clostridia bacterium
GGGCTCCCCTCTTCCAGATGATTGGTCATGAGCGAACGCGCAGCTAAAACCGCCATGAGGACACAGCGCCTCGATAGCAGGCCGCCGGGAACTGTCATCGGGCACCGTGCGATCCCCTTGACGCCCCGCGATTTCGACCGACAGCTCAGAACCGTGCGATCCCCTTGACGCCCCGCGACTTCGACCGACAGCTCAGAACCGTACGGTATTCCACTAGGACGGTGAAAACACCGTACGGTATTTCACGCGGTTGCGCAAAGCCCTGCTCAGCCCGCTTTCGCGGCTCGCGC
>CAYZHL010000048.1:709-12580 GCA_964478095.1 uncultured Clostridia bacterium
ATGGACAGGTCTGGATAGTCTGGTATCTCAGCGGCAGGAGTCCTGGCGTACCTCAAAGCAGCGTAGTTTCAGTACCGGCTTGGTTAGCCATAGGCTGAACCGGCCTGGTCCCGGCATTGGGATGCGCATCGCGTACACTCTTGTTCAGCTGATTGCTGATGTTTTTCGGCAACCGCCTCATCACGAAATCATCCCGTAGACAGCCCTGAACCTCATCTGACCCGCATAAGGTCGCTTCAATGGGCTGCTGGGAAGTCCGAAGCCCCGGGTCGCCTGTCGCTGGGCATTCACTCAAGCCATTCCGCCACGTCTTCGGGAAGGGCTTCGCGTATCTGGGCTGCTATGTCGGGGCCGACACACCAGCAGACTGTGTTGAGCACTGCCGCCACGCGTGTGATGGCGTCGTCTCCCATCGGGACCGATACCAAATCCCGTCCGCCAAAAGCCGAATCGTGGCCTGATTCGGTCTCCATCATGTTGATAGCTGGCCCAATGAAGTCCTGTGCGTCCACGATTGGATCTCCATATGCCTCTTCAGCCGGCTCTTGCGTCGGATCCGCGTGGTGCACGCCTTCTCCGTCGGGTAGCTCGCCCCATACTCCCCAATCGAACGGCTCGTCCGGGGTGATGGCAGGCCAGTCTTCCGGCATGCCCGTATCGGGGCCGACGTCGCTGCCGGTGGGATCGCTGACCTCGCCGCCGCCCGCAGCAATCCTCATTGTCTCCCCGAGCTGATCCGGGATCCTTTCGGCCACCTCCATGGCCAGCGCGTGAGGTAGAGATCTCGCGAGCACCGCGACGCTCTCGATGGCGGTTCTTTCTGCCTCCTCCTCGTCTCTGAATCTCGCTCTAGCCATGATCTCGGTGCAGAATGCCCTCATATCCACGCTCGCGCGTCCCCCTCCGCTCTTTCGCTCTCAATCAGCTGTGCGACCGGACACGCCCAGGCCCGGTTACTCGGTCAAGTGCGTTGGGCTATGCTTCGACATGCTCAGGCATACCCGTCCAGGAGACGAGAGAACCCGTCGGCGCCGATGTCGTCGAGGGGCCTCGCCGGCAAGGGGCCGCGGGCCAGTCCCGGCAATGACGACTGATACGGCTCCCCAGTACGACGGTAGATCACGCCCAGCGGGATTCTGTCTCCCCATTCGCGCGCGAGCTTCATCGCGGCGTGGAAGTCGCCGGAGTCGTGGCTGTTCGCGCGCTGATCGTCATCAGGCTTCCGGTCGCCCAGGCTGCCGTCTGACAGGCGGCCCTGCGAGCGGCCCTGCGAACGGTCCTGCGAACGGTTCTCTACCTTGTACACCCTCTGCCTGTACCACTCGTATGTGTTGATCTTGTTGAAGCTGACGCAGGGCTGCAGCACATCGAGCAGGGCGTAGCCCGGATGGCTTATGGCCTCGGCCATAAGCCCTGCTGTGTACCTTGGATCAAATGCTGCTCCCCTCGCCACGAAGGTGGCGCCCGCAGCGAGCGCCAATGCAAGCGGCATGACGGGCTCCTCGATCACCCCGAATGGTGATGTCGAAGTGCGCCTGCCCTTATCGGTCGTTGGGGAGAACTGGCCCTTCGTAAGTGCATACACCTGGTTGTTTTGCACGATGTGCGTGATGTCCATGTTCCGTCTGGCCGTGTGAATCAGATGGTTCCCGCCGATTCCGTAGGCGTCTCCGTCGCCGTCAACTACAACCACTGTGAGCTCAGGATCGGCCAGTTTGACGCCGGAGGCTACCGCAAGTGGACGGCCGTGGATGCTCATATATCCATAGGCATTCAGATAGTCCGGCAGCTTGCTGCCGCACCCGATTCCGGACACGATCACAATCTGGTGAGGCTTGAGGCCCAGCGACGCAAAGGCCTGCTTCAGGGCGGCCATGATCCCGTAGTCCCCGCAGCCCGGGCACCATACCGGTTTCCGTTTGGAATCGAACGGAGTGTCAGGCATCGGGCGCTCCCTCCTTTCGGCTCCTATGCAGACCCTCTCGCACTCCGTCGGCAATCTCGCGCGGCGAGATCTGGCGGCCGTCGTACTTGAGCACAGCGAAGTCCGGAGCGCGTCCCGTGATCATCCTGTGGATCAGGGACATCTGTCCGGTGTAGTTCTGCTCCACGGCCACAAGCATGCCGCCGGCCCCGGGGGCGCCGACACTGCCCGCCCCCGTTGCGTCGTCCATCGGTATCTGCGGTTCCGGCGTCGTCGCCGTCTGCGGCACGCGCATAGTCACCGTCTGCCGTGGTTCCCGCATTGCGCGCAGTGTCAAGGGCGCTTCCATGTCCGACACGGGCCACACGTCGGTGTAGTGCATCACATTGGCACAGATGCCGTCCGCGGCCAGGAGCGCGACTGCCTCGCAGGCCGCCGGCAGTGTTGAACCCCATACAAGGAGGGTTACGTCGACATCTCCATTCGCGCCGGCATCGCCGTACATCGCGGGTCCGCGCATGTCGTTGGCCAGCGCCGTCTCCATCTTGCGCATCCTCTTGCGCATCATCTCTACCCTCACACCGCTCTCCTCGGTGATATGCGCGTCCTCCTCGTGCTCGTCTGTTGAGGGAGCGTGCACACCGCCAGCGTGCCCGAATCCGACCCGTGGCGAGATCCCCGGCTCGGTGATAGCGTATCTCAAGTATCCGCCGCCAGTCGTGTCCGCGGTCGAAGTCGAGGCCGTGTCCGCGATCGCGTCCGCGTCCGCGTCCACGTTCGCAGTCGCGATCTCTCGTGTGCCTGGCGCCGCCTCATATCCGCCCAGGTACTCCCCACGGTCACGCGCTACCGCGTTCCAGCTTAGGCATGATCGACCCAGCGTGACAAGGGAACCTCCAACATACGAATCGAGCAAGACGATCACAGGGCACTGATAACGATCCGCCAGATTGAAGGCACGGTAGCCCGCCTCGAAGCATTGCTGCACCGTGCCGGGCGCGAGCACAATGTGCGGAAAGTCGCCGTGAGACGGGTGGAACGCGAGCAGCAGGTCCGACTGTTCCGTCCGGGTCGGCAGACCTGTGGACGGCCCTCCGCGCTGGACGTCCACGATAACCAGCGGCACTTCGGTCATCCCCGCCATACCGCATGTCTCCGTCATCAGGCAAAGGCCGCCCCCCGACGTCGAGGTCATCGCCCGCGTGCCGGTCAGGCTAGCCCCGACAGCCATGCAGGCCGCAGCTATCTCATCCTCCGCGTGCACCGCGACGATTCCAAGGTCGGCGGCATGCGCCGCCATCCACTCCAGAATCGTGGTCGCCGGAGTCATCGGATAGGCGGCAATGAAACGACAGCCCCCGGCCGCTGCTCCGAGGCAGAAAGCTTCGTTGCCTGACAGCAGAATGCGTGCGAGTGAAGGCGATGACGACGGGACTGGAGGCAGCCTGAATGGGAAGCCTTCGTTGAGTCTTCCCGAGACATACTCGTGCGCCTCCCGCGCGGCCTGGACGTTCGCGCGCACCACCGATTCAGCCTTGCGCGCGAACCTCTGCTCGATCGCAGCGCACAAAGCGTCAATGCGAAACCCGATGACCCCCATGGCCGCCCCGAGCGCAGCCATGTTCATCGATGCCTTGCTTCCGGTATTCTCAGCGATGTTCGTGATTGGAACGGACACGACGCGAATGTCGGATCTGGGATCTAGCCCGAGGTCCACGGGTTCATCGCAGATCAAGGCGCCGCCCTGTGCCAAATTGCCCAGCTGGGTGAGGGCGGCATCGCGCGTCAGAGTAGCGATGACGCCAACGGGATCGCCGTGGCAGAGGACTGGCGCATCGCTCGCTCGGACCTGATAGAAGTTGGTCCCGCCGCGGATTCTAGATCGGTAATCGGCCATCCCAAAAGCGAAATAGCCGGCCCGCATCAGCGCTCGGCAGGCTATCGCGCCAGCGGACTCGACACCCTGGCCGGCATCGCCCCCGATGGATAGCGACACGTCAAACCGGCGCACTGGAGGACAGGTCCCACACTCGAACGATGCGGAATCGTCGAATGCCGTTACGTGTGACGGCGATGTATGTAGGTCCGCCGGCGATACGTGCGATGCTTGCGAAGCGTGCAGCGTACGTGGGATGTGCGGAGTGCGCGGAGTGCGCGGTGTGCGTGTCGTGCGCGGTGTGCGCGTCGTGCGCGGTGTGCGCGGCGTGCGCGGTGTGCGCGGCGTGCGCGGTGTGGTGTCCAATGCTGATTGCCCTCCCGATCATGCGGTCAGTCTCATTCTGCCCAGTTGGGAGGCGAACATGTTACGTTGTTTCGACTATACTGCCCTGACGCGCTTGCGGGGCATTCACGGCATTCTCCGGCATCCTGCCACACAGAACCGCAACAACACTGCTCGCCGCGCCCATCGCCATTGCATGAGCGGACTCGGCCGTTAGGCCACTGATGTGCGGCGTGAGCACCACGCTTTCAAGTTCAAGCAAGCGAGACTGGCCGATGGGTTCTTCCGCGAACACATCCAGCCCGGCTCCTGACAGCCGTCCCTCCCTTAGTGCGGCAAACAGCGCGTCCTCGTCCACAACTGCGCCGCGAGACGTGTTGATCAGAATTGCCGATGGTTTCATCAGCGACAGCTCACGCTGGGAAAGCAAGCTGCGCGTGTCGTCTGTCAGCGCAATGTGTAGGCTCACAACATCGGACGCCCTGAGCAGCTCGTCCAGCGACACGTAAGTGGCTCCAACCGCGGTGGCCCAGGCGCGGTCGCGTGTTCGCGAGTAGCAAAGCGCCCTCATCGCGAGCCCTGCGCCGAGCTCCGCGACTAGCTTGCCAATGCTGCCTGTCCCTATGACCCCTAGAGTCTTCCCCCCAAGCTCGAACCCGACATGTCCTTTCCATGTACCCGCCCGCATCCTCCGGTCCATCATCGAAATACGTCTAGCCACATCGAACATGAGCCCGAAAGCCATCTCGGCCACTGCACGGCTATTAGCGCCAGGCACGTTCGTCACGAAGATCCCCATGCGCGTGGCAGCTGCGACATCAATGTTGTCGTATCCAACCCCGCACCTTGCTACTATCCTCAGCCGCGGGCTGCTCGCGAGCACCTTCTCAGTCACCGGATCCAGGCTAACAATGGCGGCGTGCACATCCGCAACCAGAGCGCACATCTCCTCCTCTGTGGCCGTGCGTCTGTACGGACTTGGCACGACCTCACACCCGGCCTCGATCAGCAGATCGATAGGCGCTGAGTCCTTTCGGCCAAAGAATGCCGGTGTCACAAGAACCTTGTATGCCATGGCGCAAACCTCCCCGGCCCGTCAGTCATTAGGCAATGGTCGCCAGCGGCTGTGCATCGCCGCTGCTTTTCGTGCATCTTCTTCGAGACTCAGGCGTCATCCCCTCCTCTATAGCCAACCGAACCCAAAGCCAAACGAACCCGTCCCAATGGGTAAGTGCGGTTTCGATCATAGGCGAGGCGAAACCTGGCGGTGGGAAAGGCGCAGCGTCGGGCTGCAGGGCCTATGGAACAATCCGGGTGTCGATTTTATGAACGCATTTTCGCGGCAAGCGTGCAGCGTACGGTGCATATGCATGGCCGTCAGACAACTCGCACGTGTCCAGCGATGCTAGATCTGGTTGTCATTGATTATCATTACTTGACTTTACCTGTGTGTGACTGTATGGTTTACCTGAAGGGTATGAAATCCTCGGAGGCATGCTGGTCCTGGAACCGGCGCCCCGCACATGGTTGCGGAGATCCGGTCGAGGTGGACCCGATCCAAAGACCGGGTCAGGAAACGCAACATATACGAGCGTGAGCAAGTGCCGCACTACCTTGACAGCATGAGGAGGTAGTCCAATGAGTGAACGTAGGCTTGTGACCGCTCAAGAGCTGGCCGACATGCTTCAGCTGTCGATCGAGACCATATGGCGCTATACCCGCAACGAGCGAATCCCATGCGTACAGCTTTCCAGCAGGCAGTACCGGTATGACCCAGGCGAAGTCATGCATCGCCTGGGCATGAACGCCGGAGGGCGCGGGGCCAGTTCGGTGTGTGAAGCAAGGCCCCGGTACATGACGGACAAGGTGTACACCTATGAGGACTACCTCCAGCTGCCTGATGAAGAATGCTACCACTATGAGATCCTCGACGGCATGCTGGTCCGGGAACCAGCGCCGTACGTGCATCACCAGCGAGTGTCCAGGCGCCTACTAATCATACTGAACAACTACTTCGCTGAGCGGGATCCGGCGGGCGAGGTGTTTGCTGCCCCAGTCGACGTGACGTTGTCGGACACTAACGTGCTCCAGCCCGACCTCATTTATGTTCCCGGTGCGTGTAGCGAGATTATGGAGGAGGCTCGCATCGACGGCGCCCCGCACCTGGTTGTGGAGATCCTGTCGAAGTGGACCCGGTCCAAAGACCGGGTCAGGAAACGCAACATATACGAGCGTGAGCAGGTGCCGCACTACTGGGTAGTGGATCCCGAGGACGAGACGATCGAGGCCTATGCCCTGCGTGACGGCGCATATGTTCTGCGAAGCTCGGGGCTTAGCGAGGGCGAGTTCGCTCATCCCGACTTCGCCGGCCTGGCCTTCGACCTCGCGACCCTGTGGAGACGGCCTGGAACAGCATAGTCTGCTCCGATGAAGGAGGGTCTTCTGCCCGGAAGACGGGCAGGAAACCCTCCCTGCGTGTCTCGATCGAATCGGTGTCACTTCCGGAACTGCCCGCAGGCTCCCTAGAATGAGTAGCCTAGCGATACCCAGTGCGCGTCGGGCAGCTCGGGGTGGAACTGGTAAGCATAGTCGACACGGAAGTTCGCGAGCGCAAACCCTGCGCCGGCGGTGAAGCCCCACTGCTTATCGGCGTTCACCGTGGCCCCTGCCCGAGCCGCGAACGCGTCGACGATCTGGTATTCTGCGCCCACCCGGCCGATAGAGTGGGTTATGTTGTAATCGGCCGCCAGAGTGAGCCCCTTGAGCGGCTTCAGAGACATGCCCAACACATACGATCGGTCGAAGCTATCAGTATGCCCGCTCTGGAACTTCACGGCGCCGATCAGGTTCCGGGCGACTGCGCCGACCCTGAATCCGTCGAGGTAAGGCAGGGTGATCAGCGCGCCTATGTCGCCGGTTGCACCAAAGCCGCGGTTGTCGCTTACGTCCTGCGCATAGAGCTTGATCGCCCCGCCCAGCGCGAACGGGCCGAACGCGTGGGCGTATCCGCCCGCCAGCGTTCCCTCGCGGTAGCCGAACGCCTCAGTAGGGTTGCCGTACTCGTCGGTGCCCGTAGCTGTCGACAAGAGCCCGAACACCGCCGCGCCTATGTTCTTCTGTGCATAGCCGGCTCCGAAGTAGTTGCCGGCCCCGAACAGGGTCGAATACATCGAGGTCACGTCATGCTCCTCGATAAGCGCCAACCCGGCCGGGTTGTAGTACAGCGCATTGGCATCGTCGGCAACAGCCACGAATGCGCCGCCCATCCCAAGCGCCCGGGCGCCCATCCCCACGTCGAACAGCGCCGCAGTGCCTACAGGATCCTCAGCCGCAGCCAAGGCGGCCGCTGGCGCCAGCGCCAGCAGTAACGTCGCAGCCATTACGGCTATGACCATCCAGTTAGCGTATTTGGCCTTCATCTCGTCACCCCCGATTAGCGGCTGATCACAAGCCGCGTGATGTCTGTTCTCACGCCGTCGGCAGTAACCATGTAGCACAGATACAGCCCGTTGGCCAGAGGTTTGCCGGCGTTGTTCACCAGATGCCACTCAAAGCAGGTCTGGCCGCTCTCGATCTTCTGCGAGAACACCTGTCGGCCGGCGATATCGTACACATACAGAGTCGCATCGCCAGAGGCGTTTACATAGAAGTTGACCGCATCGGAAGCAGGGTTTGGACCGACAACGAACTTGTTAGCCCCGGCTGCTGTTATGATGAACGGCTTGCTCATTCCGCTGCCTGACACACTGTCGGGTCTGGAAGCCGTCACGCGGACCACACACCGGCCGCCTCGGCTGAGTTTGGTGAGATCCCACAGGTAGGAGCCGTCGTCCGCCTCGCCTGTTGCCAACGTGGTCCAGGTGTTGCCGTCATCCAAGGAGTACTCGATCTCAATCACGAGCTCCATTCCAGTGTAGTCTGCAGTCGTCCACCCGATCGTCGTGGATCCGGCGTAGACTTGCCCAGGCGCAGGCTTAGTCACTACCACTACCGGTGTATCGATCCAGTCGAGTACACTCTCAAGCAGAGTCCCGGCATTGAACAGGGGAACGCCGTTAGCCGCGCCAGCTGTCTCCTCAGGCTCCGAAGCAGGGACGAGCGGGAAAGCCTCGAAGGCGACTGCCATGTAGACCAAGCGGTGGTCATCACCCATGTACCGGAGGGCGCAGGGCTTGTCCTTGTCATTCAGGAAGATCGCAGTCGCATCAGGCGCAACCTCCAGGCTATCCGTCCAATCATCGAAGCCCTCGGGGAACACCAGATCGACTTGGCCGGCGCCTCCAGTCACCGGGTCGCCTACGACGCCAGTCACGTAGGCGGTTCCTACGTCATGCTCTACGCCGGCTACGTGCAGATACTCGCGGGCGAAAGCCTTGCCGGGGGCCGACTTGTCCAGTCCGAACATGACTTCCTGGCCGGCAAGGAACAGCCGCCCTCCCTTGCCCAGGAACTCGGCTACAGTCGCCTGCTCAAGCTGGTTCAGCCCTCCGAGCTCGCCGCAGTTCCATACCACGAGGAAACGTTCGAGACCGGCCAGTCCACAGTATTCGCCGGTCATGACTATGTTTGGAACCGGGAGATACTCCTGTCCGATGGCGTCGAAAGCGTCAAAGAAGTAGTACTCGGTGTCGTCGTCCGAGTCGTCGTCATCGACGAATATCACGCTGCCCGGGTTGACGACAACCACTACCATGAACTCGTTTCTCCATTCGCCATGCTCATCAATGACGGTGAGGAGTACTTCATACCCGCCGGGTTCATCGAAAGCCATCGTGATCGTATCGCCCTCAATAGGTTCAACAGGCCCCTCGAGGCCACCGAACTGCCACAGATAGATGACACTATCGCCGTCGACATCGTGAGCCTCAGCGGTGAACGTGATCTCCTCGCCCACCTCAGCGAAGTAGATGTCGGCCTCCATCTTGTCGATGGTGGGCGGCCTGTTGATCTCGCCCATCAGGTAGCTATGGATCTTGGTAAGGAAGTACGCCGAGTTGTTTGGATCGGGGTTAATCGAATCCCCATCCTCTCCTGGCTCGAATATGGGGAGTTCCTCCCACGGCACAGTGGTGAAGACCAGTCTCTGGGCTTCATCAGCATACCGTAGCGCCGGCCACAACCCGTCCCCGTCTTCGCCGTATGCCAAGATCGGCCTGGCATTGAGGTCGGGCCAGAGTACATCCTCCAACCCAAACCCAATAGCGCCGTCAAAACTCATGCCGTCTGTGATTACGTCTCCATCGATCCCGTCCCAATGTCCCATCGCGACGTTATCTCGGTAGTCCCACACGTGAAGATAGTCCTGCCCAAACGAGGTAGGACCCAGGTCGTAGAAGTACTCCGGCGAGATCATGAGGAGTCTGCCGCCATTGTCAAGGAATCTAGCCAGGTAGTCTTCCTGGTCAGGAAGCAAGGTATCGCTCCATGAGAACGAAGTGTTCCACGCAAGCATCCGATCGCTGAAGTCGTCAGGCAAGCCCAGCGGATACCGCGAGTCCACCACCACACAGCTCAAACCGGCCTGATCGCATGCATAGAGGAACCAGTCCTCGAAACCGAATCCGCCGTCATCGTCCACGAGAATAACCGTGCCGGGGTTTGCCACAACAATCTGCACCGGCCAGGTGGATTCGACGCCGTCGCAGGTGACAGCGTGGAACCATGCCAGATAGGCCCCCTCTTCCTCATAGGTGCGGGACGCTGTGTACCCGGTGGCGTCGTCCGGCCCATCGTCAAAAGACCACCAGGCCTGGTCAACTGCGACCGGATACTCGACCTCGGCAGAAAAGTTGACCGCAAGAGGCGCAGACCCGAACGTGACGTCAGCCGAGGCTGAGGTTATCCTGACAGGGAACTGCAACTTGATAGCATTGGCCACGTTGAGTCGTCCGCCAGTGGTCATCTTGCCTGCAAAAGACGGATTTCCGTCAGCAGACATCAGCAGCGCATCCTTGACCGTAAGATCCCCCTCACTCCACTCCGGGGCGCCCGGGTACAGGGGCATTTCCGGATACTCCGCCGCCACCAGGGCCGCGGCGCCCGACACGTGCGGAGTGGCCATGGACGTGCCGCCCATCCAGGTTCCCATGTTTACCGGAGTAGTAGACAGGATCCAGTATCCCGGCGCGGCAAGGTCAACTGACTCCGCGCCGTAGCAGGAGAAGCTGGCCAGGTTATCGTTCCAGTCAGACGCGGCCACCGATATCAGATTGGGCAGATCGTACGAGGACGGATAGTGGGGTTCGATTTCGTTATCCGTAGCCTCGTTGCCTGCCGAGCACACGAAGAGCATGCCCGACTCGAACATCGCTTCTTCAAGTACCGGGTTGTACCCGCCTCCGCCCCAGGAACAGCTTGCGACCCTGGCGCCCATCTGACTCGCATAGCTGATAGCTTTGATAGCGTTGGCATCGGTGCCTCCGCCTGCGCCCAGGAATTTGCACGACATGATCTGCGCTTTCCATGCAACGCCGACAGCGCCTCTGCCGTTGTTGCCCACGGCGCCTATAGTGCCGCTGACGTGTGTTCCGTGACGGTCGACCTTTTGATCGTCATAGACCGTGTTGTCGTTGTTGAAGAAATCCCACCCGTACACGTCGTCTATGAACCCGTTCCCGTCGTCGTCGATGCCATTGTCAGGTATTTCACCGGGATTATTCCATATATTGCTTGCCAGGTCGACGTGACTCACCTGGACCCCAGTGTCAATTACCACTACGAGAATCGAAGATGCGTCGGTACGTACACCCCAGGCTTCCGTAGCATGGATGTCCGCGCCCGGAATCCCTTTCTCCCAGAAGACCCCGGGGTAGAAATCCTGTCCCTCGTTAAGCATCCCCCACATCCTCTTCTGAGCAAACCAGGCATCGTTGGGGAACACCGGAGCGTCAGGGTACCTCAGGTAGTTGGGCACCGCATGCTCAACGAACTTGCTGGCCGCATAGCATAGTACGGCCTCCTCCACGCTCATGCTAACAGGGATTCTGACAAGATACGCTTCCTGGGCCTCGCCGATGGGCAGGGTTTCGGCTACAACCGCGCCCAGCTGCACGTTAAGCGAGCGAAACTCATCGGCGGCAGACTCAGCCCCCTCACCCGCCACTATGAGCTTCGGTTTGAGTTTCACGATAATCTCGCCGTCGACATACTCCGGCGTCCGGCGCTCTCTGTCGACCCGAACGATCTCTTCCGGGCTTGGCAGATCCTTGGTAACAGTCGGCAGATCCGGCGCTGCGCTGACACAGAAGCTTGCTAGCAAAATCGCGGACAGCGCCAATGCAGCAAAGGTCGCTAGCAGCGCGGCACGCCTCCGAATTGGGATTCTCAACGTACTTACCCCCCTTGTGTAGTTGAACTCCAGCGCTCCAGGGAGACTCACCATGAGGTCGCTCAGAAGACTACAAAGCCGCTATCACCCCCGCATCTCGATTTGGCGTCGGACGTGTGCGTCCTGGTTATACACATTGGGACTTCGACAGGCTTGTGCCATTTCCTCCCATAAATGCCGATACTAGGCCACAAGATCCTGCTAAGCCATACACGACTGCCCAAGAATCGCGGCGGGCAGTGTTGAGCAGCTATAACACGTGTGCACGCACACGTGTGCGAGGATGATCGATCTGGCCGTGGGATTATGCCGAACCCGGATGATGGGCGACTGTGCGCATTCGTGCAGAGGAATTGAACATTCGCTAATGTGAGCTAAACAGGGCAAAAGCGAGCTCCA
>CAYZHL010000049.1:0-12453 GCA_964478095.1 uncultured Clostridia bacterium
TAGGTCTTGGCCGAGGATTCCACGCCGAGTTCCCGTTTGCCCCGGGCCGTTCTCGCTGGGCGCCAAAGCGGCCGCACGCAGGGGGATGATGCCAAACCTGCGTCTAGCAGGGCCTCTTCGCGCCTGCCGGAAAACCCTCAGGTTCTTTCCCCGACCTGCCGGAGAACCCTCAGGTTAACCACGGCCGCGCGAAATGGGAGGGCGTTCTAGGGATCATCGAGCCCTCATGGCGGCCTTCGGCGGGCCGCTGCCCTGGAGCCATATGCTGCCAGCGTCTCTAGCTGCATGTTCTCCAGGCGCCAACTGCCTGGAAAAGGCAGCGCCACAGCCGGCTGCGTTTGGAGAAGCGTGTGCGTGTGAAACCGTAGGGTTTTACGGCAGGCTCCGCAAGAAACCTGCCGTAAAACCCTACGGTCGGCAGTTGTCACATAGGCGACAGCGTCATTAGGCGCCGCTACCCTGCCCGAGAGACCTACTTCATGCTATACACGCCAAACCTCACAGTCCAGAACACAGAACAAGCGAATGTACTACCTGCGCCATTCCCAGGTTTCGGGACATCGATACTCGTGCCAGTTCCCTACTACCAATTTGCGGGAACTAATGTCATATCGTCAGTGCTCGCTGCTACTCCCTGACTTGCTCCCTGTTGCGCGATTCCAAAAGCGCCTGCACCTGCTCACGTCGCCTCCACAACGCACACCCTCCGGACGTGTCGCCAAACTGGTCGTGGTCTGCGCGGATGGCCTCGAGCAACGGGGACTTCAGTGCATCCCTGAGAGGTGTTCCGCGAACGCTGGAATCCGAGTACGGAGCGAACGGGCATGGTTCGACATCTCCACTCCCAGCTCTCCGTGCCCGGCTGTACAGGGACGTACTCCACGAAGAAGAACAGACGGCAGCCGAGCCCGATCATCTCCGCAATGAACCGCTCATCAGTTAGCGCGTCCAGAGTATCGCTTCGGGCTGTGAATGAGGAGCCGAAGAACACCCTTGCACGGCGAAGCGCCTGGGCCGCGCCACGCACGCGGCTCCAAACCCCGGCTCCCCGGCGGTCATCAGTTATCTCCTGATTGCCCTCGATGCTGAGAACAGGGATCGTGTTCCTCTGCCTGCGCAACCGCGCGGCGACATCGTCGTCTATGAGCAAACCATTAGTGAAAATGGGGAAGAGCATGTCAGGGTATTCTGATACAATGTCCAGCAAACCAGGCCTTGTGAGCGGTTCGCCCCCAGCTAGCAGCGCCACGGAGATGCCTAGCTCGCCCGCGTCGTCCAGCACAGCCCTGAGCGTGGCGTCATCCATGTCGAGGCACCCGGCGCCGGCCGCGACTGCTGGAGCAGTTGCGATGCCTGTGATATCTGCGCCTACTCCGGTACCGCCCCGCTTAACGGATTCCAGAGGAACCCCAGGCGCCAAATCGCGGTGCTGAGCCCGGGCGTAGCAGCCCCTGCAGCTCAAGTTGCACTCTGAAGTAACGCTGATGATGACGAACGGCGGCACATGAGTACCCTGCTCCTCCCAGCGTTCTCGCGTCTTGGCCGCCCTGCGCTGCGAGCCCGCCGTTCGGGCGATGAACCCAGCCGGAGCAGGATCGGATATGCAGATCCGAGCGGCAGTGCTCAGGAGGTCCATGAGTCCTTGGTTGTAAACGCCTATACCCTGATCATGCTGGATCGAGGTCAAATGCGCCACCTCCGCACAGCCCTAGATGAAATGATTGGCATCACAGGAATATCAGTGTTGGGTCGGCATGTCAAGGGGCGATGAGTCACGTAACCCGGTTGGAGAAACAGCCGCGGGCGGTTATGATTGGACTGAGGGGTGATTGGTGGAATGTCTTCAGCTGCGAAGCGAGCAGAACTACGCGGAACCGGCGTCATCATCAGGGCCGCCATCCTGGCTTCGGCCACCGCGGCTCTGGCCTACCTGGCCTTCCCGCTCCCCTTCAGCCCGGTACCGATTACCGGGCAGTCGTTCGGCGCAATGATCGCCGGTCTGCTTCTGCCGCCCGGGGCCGCCATGGGCAGTCAGTTGGCATACCTACTGGCCGGGGCGATGGGCCTGCCGGTATATGCAGGAGGCCGCGCGGGCATCGGCGTGCTCTTCGGCCCCACCGGCGGCTACCTGTGGGGGCTTGCGGCCGGTTCGTACGTGACGTCTGCCATCGTGGAATCCGGCACGCGGCGAGCCCAGATCCCCACAACATCCAGGTGCATCGCCGCGTCAATCGTCGGCGGCGTCGTCATACTCTACGCCCTGGGCGTTGTCCAGCTGGCCTTAACAGCCAGGTTCAGCTGGCCGCAGGCGCTGGTAGTAGGCGCACTCCCGTATCTTCCCGGCGATGTGGTGAAGGCATCTGTCGCAGGAATAGTGGGAGCTCGACTGATGCGATACAGGTGAGGCTATGGGATGGGGTTGTGAGGGAGGCTGTAGGGTGAGGCCGTGCGACTCTACGTTCTTGTCCTGTCCTCAACAGGGCCTGCGATGCGGCTGTACAGCATCTGCCCAACTACCAGCGCGCCCCCAGCTGCCAACGTGAAGTAGTAGGTTGCGAGGCGCCACAGCGCGACCGTGAGGCCGAGCAGGCGATGCGGGACGATCAGGCTGAACAGCTCGGCGAATCCCAGTTCGGCGAAACCGCTTGCGCCGGGAGTAGGCACGTAGGACGACGCCATGTAGAACAGGATTACATTGCCCATGATCTGCTCGCTCGGAGCGCGCACCCCGAGCCCGGCCAGTATGATCGCGGGCACAAGCGCGATCGCAACCCACCCGACCGCGCTCAGGAACACCGCGAGCAGCAGCGTCGGCCTCCGGCGCTTCCAGTAGTGGTGCAGCGCGCTTTGAAACTCGGCAACGCTCCGGCCGATCGAGCCCAACAGGTGTCTTGCCCCCTTTCGTCGGAACAGCCACATCGCCGCCCGGCTGCGAAGCGCCGGCGCAACAAGCGTCTCAATCCTGCGGGGATCAGCCACAAGCAGCATGGAGAAGCAGAATATCGCCAGGTAGAGCGTGAGCCCGGTCACCATGGCAGCCTTCATCTGGCGCGGCACGTACCAAACCGCGCCCGATAGGGCAATCCAGACCAGCGTGACCAGTGCCACCATGACCCTGGCCACCGCGTTGCACAGAGTCCTCATGGCAATGGCCGCAGATGCCTCACCGAGCCCCAACCCTTCCTGTTTGAGCATGTAGACCTGGACAGGTTCGCCACCGGCATTGAACGGCATCAAGCTCGACACAAACTGACCGGCAATAGATATCCGCATTCCGCTCCAAAAGCCAACATCAGCGCCGATTGCCCGCGCCAAGACCGATATGCGCGCGCCATCAGATGCCCAGCCGGCCGCCACCAGCGCCAGCGCGGCCCCGATCACCGATCCGCTCACTCCGCGCAATTCCGACCATTCAATCCGGCTTCCCGACACCCGGAACACAACAAGGAAGGCTGTTGCGCTGCAGATGAGAGCGACCAGGAGCCCTCGCGCGAGCCGCCCGTTCATACCTACTGCGCACACTCCTCCCTTTCCGTGCGTATGCTGCCCGACCGCCGAAATCGCCGGCCGCGCTCGGCGAACATCGATTCAACACGATAGTCTTCCCCAAACCAGTATTCGAGAGCGCAACCCAGAATGCAGAGCCCAAGTCGCCAGAGCCCAAGTTGCCATCTTGACGGATAGTACGTTTAGCGATATAGTACAGTAAACGTAATAGCGGAATGTGGAGTGATGGGCATTAGGGACAACATCAGGGGCGGAGCGCTGACGGAAACCACTCTCCTGGTACTCCTGGCTCTGTACCGACCTAACCACGGCTATGGAGTATCGCAGTTTGTTGTTCAGAAAACGGGTGGCAGGGTCAGATTGGGAGCAGGAACCCTGTACGGAGCAATCGACAATCTGTCGAGGAAGAAGTGGATAGCCCCGCTCAAGGACGAGGGCTGCACAAGAAGGAAAGAATACGTCATCACTGATGTCGGAAAGCAGATGGTGGAAAAGGAGTTGAGGAGGCTAAATGAGGTGATGAGACTGGCCGCTAGAACGGTAAAGGAGAATGAGAATGGGTAGGATAGAATTCCGCTATTTCATGGGGTTCCTTGACACCCAGGAGAAATGGATCAACGAGATGGCGGCAAACGGTTGGCGGTTGGTCAAGACCTCCACGCTTTTTTACGAGTTTGAGCCGTGTGAACCCGGTTCATATGAATACCGTGTTGAGTTTGTCGGCGCATTGTCATGCGGCAAGATGCGGGATTACAAAGACTTCCTTTCGGGGCTTGGGTATAGGGTACTCACGAAGAACCTTAACCTCAACATGTCATTCGGCAAAGTGCGGTGGAGACCGTTTGGAAGGGGAAGTGGACAGATAGTAACGTCTCCAGGCGGCTACAATAAGGAAATCCTCATCATAGAAAAGAAGGCAGATGGTGAAAGCTTCGAGGTTCATAGCAACTACGACGACCTAATTGCCTATTACCAGTCAATACGAGGCATGTACGTTGCGCTGCTTTCGATTGTCGTCGCATTTTGGGCATTGAGGTTCTTTGCGTCTATTGGGTCAATACCCTATGCAGTCCTCGCCATTGCTATGGTATTGCTGCTAATCCCCATCGTTCTATACTCAAGACGAATCAGCATGTACAAGCGGCTTGGAATGACCAATGAGTAGAATCACACGGCCTTCACGCTCGCAGTTCGTCGTAAGCGAAATGCTCACAGTGGCCAAGGAGCGCCTCCCGACGTCAGGTAGGCGCTCCCAGACAGCAGTTCTCGCTGGGCGCACAGTTCGGTGTCGGGCCCGGGTGGGATCGTTCCAGGCGCTGCCCCGGCCTGGGAGCGAGCCCGGCGCCTTCTCTTATCTCCCGCCCATAGTAAGCGCCATAACGCCCTTGGCTGTGTGCAGCCTGTTCTCTGCCTCGTCGTAGATGACGGAGTGCGGCCCGTCGATCACGGCGTCCTCCACCTCGTTGATGCGGTCGGCGGGCAGGGCGTGCATGTACAGCGAATCCTTCGCCGTCAGCGCCATCAGCTGCGTGGTGCACTTCCAGCGTTTGTTGGCGTCGCTGAGCGAGCCAATCACATCGGTGCTCTCGTTGGTGACCCAGTTGCCCCAGTTCTTAGGGAACACCACGTCGGCGTCTCGGTAGGCCTCTTCCTGATCATGAGTAATCCTGAGGGATCCTCCGTGACGGGCAGCGCTCTCCCTGGCTTTCGCAATCACCCAGTCGGGCAGATCGTACCCTTCGGGATAGGCAAGCGTAACATCGATTCCGTACCGCGGGAAGAGAAGCACCTGGCTGACCGGAACCGAAATGGGCTTCTTGTGAGTCGTAGCATACGCCCATATCACGGAGACCTTCAGATTCCTTGTATTTCTGCCCCTCTTCTCCTGGATCGTCATCAGGTCCGCAATTGCCTGAAGCGGATGGAAGATGTCGTCCTGCATGCTGATGATGGGCACCGTCGCCGCCGCCGCCATGTCGCGAAGGTACGTGTTCCCCTGCTTCCAGAAGCAATTCCTGCAGGCTATCGCGTGCCCCATCCTCGAGAGGATAACCGCCGTATCCTTGGCGACCTCACCGTGGGCAATCTGCATGTTACTGGTGTCGAGGAAGTGGGCATGCCCGCCCAGCTGTGTGATGCCGGCTTCCATAGAGTTTCGCGTGCGCGTGGACTGCTCGAAGAACATGAGGAACACGGTCTTGCGAGGCAGGTAGTCGGTGGGCCTGTCCATGGCAAAATCCCGTTTCAGCTCGTACGATACGTCCAGAAGGGTATCGATCTCCTCGAGTGACCATTCCTCCAAGGTGATGAAGTGTTTTCCCCGGAAAATCGTCTGCATGGTTCAAACTCCTCCGTGTGCTCTTGTTTCGCCTGCACGATCAGGCGTTCTCGGCAATGTAGATTGAAGGAATCAGTGAGTACATGGCGGCCGCTTTCACCAATTCGTCTTTCCAAGTCCTCTCATTGGGAGCATGGGCCTGGTCCTCATGCCCTGGTCCAAACCCAATGCAAGGGATGCCGAATCGCCCCATAATGGACACTCCATTCGTGGAGAATGTCCATTTGTCCACGAAAGGTTCACTCTGGAACAACCCACGGTAAGTATGGACAAGCGCTTCACACGCCGGATGATCCCGAGGAACGACCCATGCGGGGAAGTAGCACTCGGTGGGATATACCAGGCCTGTATGTGATGGCCGGTCGTACCCATACATCGACACCTCGGCCTGCCCGCTCTTGACGGAAGGGAGGTTTCGGATCTGCTCCAGGGCCATTTCCCATGTTTCACCGTGGGTCAGCCGGCGGTCAACCGATATCCAGCATCCGTCGGCCACCGCGCACCGCGAAGGCGACGTGAAGAAGACCTCGGACACGGCGAGGCTCCCCTTGCCCAAAAACGGATCGAAATGTAGGTTTTCGTGCAGGGCGCGCAGTTCCTGCAGGATCGGCGCCATCTTGTAGATCGCGTTGTCGCCCCGTTCAGGAGCCGAACCGTGGCAGCTAATCCCCTTCGTCGTTACCTTGATCTCCATCCGCCCGCGCTGCCCCCGATAGATGTTGGCGGACGTGGGCTCGGTGATCACCACGAACTCAGGACGGATGCCAGCTTCATTGATTATGTACTGCCAGCAGAGGCCGTCGCAATCCTCTTCTTGAACCGTTCCGGTGACCAGGAGGGTGTAGTCGCCTTCGAGGCCCAGATCCTTGATTGTCTTGCCGGCGTACACCAGCGAGGCCATCCCGCCCCTTTGATCGCTGGCGCCCCTGCCCATGATGATCTCCTCGTCCTCATACCCCTTGTACGGATCGACTTCCCAGAGGCTTGGATCGCCGATGCCCACGGTGTCAACGTGCGCATCCATGGCTATCAGGGTTTTCCCACTGCCGACTCGCCCCAGGATGTTCCCCATCTTATCGACCTCGACCTTGTCGAAGCCTACGGCCTCCATCTCCTCGCCGATCCGCTGGACGACTTCTTTCTCCTGACTGCTTTCGCCCGGTATCGCGATCATGTCGCGCAGGAACCCGGACATCTGCTTTCGGTATCCTTCTGCTTGACTTAGTACTTTCTCAAAAGGGAAGCTAATCGTGATCACTCCTCTCTCGTGATCGCTCTCACGAATGCTTTCGCGCTTCGCTGAGACGAGCGTTGACATCCAGGACCTTGCTGCGCTCTTCGGCCCACCACGCCTGACTTCTCTGCGCGTTCAGCTCAGCAACGGTCTTGCCCTGCTGCTCAACCCAGGTATAGTACTTGAGGTTGAACCATCTGTCACGGTTGTTGACAGTCCCCTCCTGAACGTAATCCAGCTTGGCGCTGTGGAAGATGCCTGTCAGGCGAGATTCTGCCTTGCCAGCGTCCATCTTTCCGAACCGGTCATCCAGCGCGCTCATTACCGAGTGGTAGCGATCTATAGTGTCGGTGAGCACAGTTACGATGTTGTCGTTGCTGCTCATCCTGTAGTACTTGGCGGTCTTAATCGAACCCAGAACGTTGCACACTCCGGAGATGCCGAACAGGGTGGCCATCTCGCGCACAGTCTCTTCCGCCATTCCGGCCTTCGCCGCTAAGTACTCCATGCCACGAGGGTCGGTGAGCAGTTGCAGACCCAGCTTGCTCTCCATATCATCGATACACATGAGGCAGTCCATGTTCATGACGTTGTGGATCCACGTCACGTGCTTGTCGCCGATGCCCTGGATATCGTGGTCGCCGTATCCGTTGTTGAAGAGTGTCGGGCACTGAATCGGTTCAAGGCCGACTATGCGGTGCTCTGGGAAGACCTCCTTCAGCCTGTCGCCTGCTGCTATGGTGCCTCCGGATCCCATGGCCGACACAAATGCCGCGCATCTACCGTTGCCTATTCCCTGTTTTGCGAGATCAGCCACGAGTTCCACTGCGGTGTTTCCGGTAACGAAGTAGTGGAACCTGTAGTTGCCCATCACTTCGAACTGGTTTAGCACCCTCATTTCAGGCTGGCGCTTGAGCTCCCAGCACTTGTCGTATATCTCCTTCACGCTGGACTCACAGCCCTTGGTCTTGATATACCGCGCACCGTATCCCTCAATCTTCTGGAAACGTTCCTCGCTCATGAGTTCGGGAAGGATCACTACGGAATCGTATCCCATGCGCGGCCCGACCCAGGCGCCGCCTATGCCGTAGTTGCCGGTGGACGGGTACACTAGCGTGTGCTCGCCAGGGGTGATTTGCCCAAGCAACTGTTTTTCCATTGTCACGGTGTATGTGGCCCCTACCTTGTGCGAACGCGTGGGGAAGTCGCGGCCATACAGCGCAATGATGTTCGCGTCAACGCCGGTCAGCTCTCTGGGAAGCACAATATAGCATGGTTTCCCATCAGGCCGCTTCCAGGTGATGTTGTAGAGGTTGATCTCGCTCAGCGGATCGCTCTCTTTGGCGGCGAGAGCTTTTGCCCGGATCGCGGGATCGATCTTGTCGGGATGAAGCATCTCTTCAAACGTCGGTCCCCAAACCATCCTCCGAGACATGCGGTTTCCTCCCATTCATATAGTACATCTCTCCGGCGCCGCACCGGTTCCCGGGAGCGTGTCGCCGCTATGAGCCTTGTATAGCCAGCCGGCATCGTAGTTCCACGAACCCTCACTACATCCCACATATCAGTGGTTTCTTCGCCTCTTGCCCTTCTCCTTCTCCAGATGATAGCCGCATGACGTCTCTGACGACCACGGGCATGTCCTCTGGGCGTAGCCGCCATCGTCGGCACTCCGCATGCCCGCCCTCCCGGGCCAGGAATCCACTGCAGGTATCGCCCAAACACACCTGGCCGTGCCGCAGCACTGCCGCCTCGCACTCGTCCAGGCAGACCTGGCTGTCCTTGCCGCCGAGGTTCACGAAGGCAGTGTAGCGTGACTCATTGCCGAGCCACACGATCTTGACTACCCCTTCGCCGAGCTCCGACACGGCAAACCGGGCGCACGATCTCTTGATCTCCTTGGACAGCCCCAAGACCTTCTGCATGAACGGCTGAAACTCAGGATCGCCCTCGTCCCAGCGGATGGTGTCTTTGTCGAACAGGTCGGGGAAGTGACACAAAGCCATTTCCTGCCCTGCGTACACCAGCATCGCCCCAGGCAGCAAGGAGTAGAACACTGTCCAATTGAGCAGGGAGCGCCCGCTGCCGACCACCCCCGCGGCACGCGGGTTGTCGTGGTTTTCGATGAACCGCATCTTCGCGGCGCCGGCAGGGTACAGAGTCTCCTGAACATGAAGGTAATTGAGGTAATCGCCGGGCGGCCTCAGCCCTTGCATAGTCCCTCTGAGATACTCGAACCCATCGTAGTCGTAGGTCAGGTCGAAGGCCGTGTGCAGCTCAGGGTCGGAATGGGCTATGAACCCCTGGCCGCGAAGGGATTTGATGAAAGACTTGTCCACACTCTCCGCAAGCCATATCAACTCCCTGGGCTGTGCCTGCGCAAGCCGGTCACGGGCAGTGATCCAAAAGTCCAGTGGCACCAGGGGCGCAACATCGCAGCGGAATCCGTCTACACCGCAGTCGACCCATTTGCCGAGAGTGGCAATCTGGTAGTCCCATAGATCCCCATGGCCGTAGTCCAGGTCGTAGACATCCGTCCAGTCATCGACCTTGCTTGCGGAATTGCCGCGCGCATCGCGCATGAACCACTCGGGATGCTCGTGGAGGAGCCTGCTATCGCGGGACGTGTGGTTGTAGACCACGTCGATCATGACGTTCATCCCAAGAGCGTGCGCTCTGTCGACCAGAATCCGGAATGAACGTTCATCGCCTAGCTCGGGGTTGATTGCCCGGTAGTCGCTGATGGCATACGGGCTGCCGAGTGTCCCCTTTCGCCCAACAACGCCTATCGGGTGAATGGGCATCAGCCACAGAATGTCGGTATGCAGACCGGCTATCCGCTCAAGATCACGGCAGAGCGCTGCGAACGTCCCTTCGGTCGTGTGGTTCCTCGGGAAGACCTCATAGATGATGGCGCTTCTGATCCACTCCGGAGTATTGGCAGCCATTGTGATGACCTCCTAGGATTGGCATGACACGTTTACTCTATCATGCATGTCGGCAAGGCGTAAACACCAGGGCAGTCAGCCCTGGAGACAGCCCAGATGGTGCCATTGCGCCACCAGAAACAGACGCCCGGCACCGAACAAGGTCGGGCCGGGCTGTGTCGAACTAGCTGTGCCGAGCTAGGCAGTGTTGCACTCTGTTGAGTGCGTGCCCCTCACTAGAGACCGACGTCACACAGCAGCCTACATGCGACGATCCGCTGTATGGACACGTTGATCCTGACGCACAGTCTCTCGTGTAAGGTCCTGCCGTCAGGGCTGAGCGTGTCGGTCTCCTCAGTGATGACGATGCTCTGGAACGCCACTGTGTCGGTGAACACGATTCCCTCGATGGGGATCTCGCAGGTGAATGGGACTCTCACCAGCCTTGTTCTGGTGACCCCGTTGATATCGACGTAGGTTATGAGCTTGTCAACGTGGGCGAGAACCAGTACGCTGCCGTTCCGGACCTGAACAAGGTCGATCACTAGGGTTTTGACAATCGAGAGGGTTTGCGGGTGGGCATAGTGGAATATCCCGTTCGTCGCACCGAGTACACTCCCCGCAGCCAACGATCACCGTGATGGGCACACATCTGCATACTGGTTCCTGCTCCGGGCACACAGCCGCCGCCGGCTCCTCGGCTAGGCAGCCCACAAGGCCGAAGCCAAATAGGAACACCAGAACGATGCTCGCGAGAGCGATGGCGCGAACCGCATTCATACGCATTTGAGCTTTCTCCTCCTCCGTAATGGGATTGCTCTAGGCTATGCGGACACGCCACGACTGCAACCGAGCTAGAGGCATAATAGGACAACCAGCAGGTCATATATGCCAGTACTCACGTTCAGCCGACACGGTAGCGCTCACACGACGCGTGTGACGCCATGTCCTCCCTTCGTCTGCCAGTTCATCGTGGGCGCCCAGGCAGTCAAGGATGTGCCCTGCCACGCAGTCTGTGCTGACGACCCCGGGCATGTCTATCTTGAGCAACGTGGTCTTGTCATACATCGTGGTATGCTCCTCACCCTCGCGGTCGGCGTACAGCAACGTGGCCCCCACGTTAACCGTGGCAACGGCAGCGTCCTCCCCGAGCTCAACAGCGACTACACTGGCATGGTCACGAACATCCAGAACCTGTGCGCCCGCCGGATCCAAAGCGACCTCGAACACAATGGCGTCCTCGGCGGTCTCAACAGCGAAGATCACCACGTGCCCGGGCGGTATGTCCAGCGGACCAGATGTCTCCATACCATCTCACCTCCTCGCTTCCCCTACCCGCGCGCGCCATGCGGCGCAACAGCAGCACGCAATCTGTGGTCAGCTTACGCGCCTGGGGTCGGAGGGGTCACAGCGATGGTTGTCGGTCCCTCCATCGTCTCCACCCGTCAGTAGCCCATGTCCTTCAGAACGGCAGACAGCGCGCCCAGCCTTTCACCGATCAACTCGTCATCCCTGCTTATGCACTCGCTGAACAGCCTTATGTCCTCGTCGATCATGGGGTTGTCGGTGCATACCTCAACCGTCATGGCATCACCCTGCAAGCCTACCCGGTCAATCGTGGTCTTGCCAGGGTCATAGAGCTTCTCGTAGCGATATGCCTCCATGAAGTATTGACGGGCTTTGCAGATCAGCAGTGCCAGATCCAGCGCCCTGTGCAACGGCAATTCCTCCGATTGCCTCGACCATTTCTCGCCGGTGTGCCTCCACACCTTTGCTGAGATCTCCACCTTGCCTCGGTCATTCCACTGAGCAAGCCCCAGCGACAGGCCTTTGGCATCCGATTCATACGCGCGCCTGCCGTCAACATGCTCGTAGTCCTCGACAACGATCACGGGTTTGTGTTTGAGCGAAGCGGGAATCTTCAACGACAACACCTCGTCTCACTTCTCGGGTTAGTAGTTTACTGGTTTACTGCTTTAGTAAACCGCATTCAGCCACAGATGTCAAGGCGAATGCTCACGATAGGTTCGTACCTGCCGTATGCGAGCGCAAGACGTCGCCAAAAGACACACCATGGGGAGCGAGCCTGACCTCGAGGAGCAAGCCCTCCTGGGCACTCTGGCAAGACGGCTCTCTACGCCCGCAGCCATTCTGTACGGCATCCCCAACCAGCCGCTCTGTGGCGGTCTGCGTGAGGATGCTGTGGTCTTCTGCACTTTCCCCAGGTTCCTTGAGGCCAGCGATGCTACCTGGCCCGTGCTGTTTCCCATGGTGCAGGGCGCTGTTCCGGTCATGGGCGCCATATCCGAGTCTGCCGTGCGGGATCTAGGATTATCAGTGGATGGGTTCGTGGTGTTCGGCGCCTCCAAGCGTAGCTGGACCAATTGGCTGGTTGCAGCCGCAGATCAGCGTGTGAAGGGTGTCGCGCCCATCGCCTATGACAACCT
>CAYZHL010000050.1:0-2405 GCA_964478095.1 uncultured Clostridia bacterium
GCTCGCGGACTATATGTGAGCCAAGGAGAAGGTTGTCTTCGACGCTCATTTTTGCAAACACGCGTCGGCCTTCCGGGACGTGAGCTACTCCTAAAGATGTAATCTCGTGTGCCCGCATCGACTGTATGGGCTTGCCGAGAAACTCGACCGCGCCTTCCATGGGCCGGATCAAGCCCGACACAGCTCGGAGAAGAGTGGTCTTGCCGGCGCCGTTCGACCCGACGACCGCCACAATCTCTCCCTGCCCGATTTCGAAATCCACTCCGAATACCACCGGCACTCCATCGTAACCCGCCTTAAGCGATTTAACCTGCAACATTGTAGGTGTCCCCCAGATACGCCCTTATCACTCTCTCATCCGACGCGACTTCTTCGGGCGTCCCTTCCATGATCTTGCGACCTGAATCGAGCACTACCACGCGGTCGGATATGGGCATCAATGCCTCCATGATGTGCTCTACCACCACAAGAGTCAGGCCGTCTTCCTTAAGACGCAGGCACAGGTCCATTGCCTCCCTGATCTCGGTCTGGTTCAGCCCTGCCATTGTCTCGTCCAGCATGACTAGGCGCGGTTTCGTCGCCAGCGCCCTCGCGATCTCCAACCTCTTCTTGTCGGCGATTGTGAGGCTGGCTGCCAGTTTGTCGCGCAGAGGTCCGAGCCCTGTGAGCTCGATCACTCGGTCCGCCGTTGCCAGGGCGTCCTTGGCGCTCCTCGTCTCGACAAACGAAGATGTGACTACGTTCTCCAAGACGGTCATATCGCGGAACGTGTGTACTATCTGGAACGTACGTACAAGCCCGAGGCGGGCGATGTCGAATGGCGCCCATCAGGTGAAGCAGGGGGTCTAGCCGGCGCCGTTCGGTCCGATAAGGCCCACGATCTCCCCCGGGAACACGTCGAAGTCAATGTCCTCATTTGCCGCCAGCGATCCGAATTTCATAGTCAGTCCTTTGACCTCAAGCAGAGGCTTTCGCGTCTCGCATGCTCCTGTCGTCACCGCCCATACCTCCCTTCTGCGCGCGGCGCCCGAACGACTTTATGAGGCCGATTATCCCCTGAGGCTGGAAACACGCCACAATGACTATCAGGGCGCCGAATATGATCAGGTCCACCCCGCGACCGGTTCCTCCGAAGACGATGCGGGTGTACTCCGACAGAGGTATGAGGATGGCCGCGCCGAGAACAGGCCCCCACACTGATCCTAGTCCGCCCAGGACGGTGAGGAGTACGATCTTCATTGATATCGTCATCGAGAAGACCATGAACGGGTCGATGTACAGGATGTACTGGGCATATACTGACCCTGCTATGGACGTTAAGCACGCGCTCGCAACCATTGCCATGAGCTTGTTCTTGGAAGGGCTAATCCCTATCGCCATGGCGGCCTCTTCGCTTCCGCGTATGGCGCGAAGGAAGAACCCAAATCTGGACCTCGCGATGTAGTGGAACACGAACGCGCTAAGTGCGAAGACGGCGATGCTGATGTAGACGTACGGAAGCTTGGATGAGTGAAACTGGAACGTCGCCAGGCCCTCCGCCGCTACTGGTATTGAGATGCCGGTTGCGCCCTCCACCCAGCTCCAGCTGACGAAGAGCTGAAAGACTATTTCCGCCACAGCCATGGTGGCAACAGCAAAGTAGTGGCCTCTGAGCCTGAACACCGGGTAGCTTACCACAAGGCCGAGAACGCCGGCCGAAGCAGCGCCGACAATCAGGCCAAGCCATGGGCTTGCGCCGAGCCGGAAATAGGCCACGGCTGAGGCATAGGCGCCTATGCCGAAGAAGCTTGCGTGGCCGAATGAAGTCTGGCCGGCGAGCCCGGTGATGATGTTCCATGCCTCTCCCAGCGATGCATAGATGAGGAACATGACCATGACATGATGTATGTTCACATCCCCTGTCACAAGCGGCAGGAGGCACAAGACGCAGATGAGTCCGATCAGTCCGTTTCGTTCACGCGCGGCGGCTTTGTTCATCGCATCCACCTCGTCACCATCCGAATAGTCCCTTCGGGCGCACCTGCATGACCAGCAGATATATAAGGAACACAACGGTATACTTGAACTGCGTCCCGAGGTAGAAACCTCCGAGCGCCTCGGCAAGCCCCATGATCACGCCGGCCTGCAACGCTCCGCTGATGTTCCCGAATCCGCCCAAAGCAACTATCACGAAGGCAAGTGTACTGTACAGAGCTCCCGATTCGGGGTACACAGGAAAGAATGTCGAAAGTAGAGCGCCGGCAACTCCTACGCAGGCCCCACCTAGACCGAATGTGAAAGCGTAGACTCGGTCGGCGTCTATCCCCATGAGTTGGGCCGCGTCGCGATCCAAAGACGTGGCCTGGATTGCCCGGCCCATCCGTGTACGGCTGAGGAAGTAGAACACGGCCAGTGTCATCAAGATG
>CAYZHL010000050.1:2415-12356 GCA_964478095.1 uncultured Clostridia bacterium
ATCGCGGCGGCCAGTTGCGGCAGGCCGATCACCAGAGGGCCGATAAGCAGCCGCTTGTTGCTGAGGATGGTCTCCGGAAGATACCTGTAGTTTGCGCTCCACAGGAACTGCGCCATGTTCCTCAGTACAAGGCTCCATCCGAACGTGGCGAGAAGCGCGGTGAGCCCCGGTGCATCGACCACCCGCTTGATTATCACCTTGTACGTGAGATACCCTAGCAGGAAAATGATTGCCGTCTCGATGGGCCACGAGAACAGGGGGTCTATACGGAAGAGAGAGTGCATCCAGTACGCGGAGTACATGCTCAACATGAGAAACTCGCCGTGAGCGAAGTTGATGACGTCCATCACGCCCCAGATCAGCCCGAGGCCCACTGCCACGAGGCCATACACGGATCCCATGATCGCTCCGCTCACTATCAGCTGGGGAAGCAAGGAAAGCAAACAATCACCCCCGAGTAGAGCCGCTCCCGCCTGCCGACGCTCTGGGCGACAGACGGAGCGGCCCAAGGTCGCTTTACTACTGTTGCGCTGTCATGCTGCTATCGCTTGTTCCACGCGGGGAAGGCAGGAACGGCCTCGGCGGTCTTGAACTCCACTGGCCATACCGCTTCGTATACGCCGTTAAGCACCTGGACCATCACAGAGGCAGAGAACTCGTTCTGGCCTTTGTCGTCGAACTTGATCTTGCCGGATACGAAATAGGGCGCGTCAAAAGTCTTTGCCCTGAGGACATCCAGTACCTTGTTGGGATCGGTCGTGCCGGCCTGGTTGATAGCGTCTGCGATTACGAGGGCGGAGGAGAAATCTTCAATAGTTGGCCCGTCAATATCAACGCCCGCCTTGGGGAAGTACATGTCGTTGATCTGACGCGTTATCTTCATCCTGCCGAAGAGACTGGGCGCCGTAGCGTTGGAACCGGCGAAGAAGTTGGCGTCGCGTCCAAGGTTCACTACGAACATGGGATCCTGGAACCCGCCGCAGTAGTTGAGAACCGCCTTGGGGGTGATGTCGTACTCACGGTATTTCTTGACGAACTGCGTGATGTCGGCGATATATGACGCATGGAAGATTGCGTCAAGTTTAGCGGCCTTAATGCGCTGCACTTCGGTGTCGACGTTGGATACGACTGCAGGGTACTTCACCCTTGCCACAAGGTCGAAACCATCGGCCTTGTACGTCTTGATCCACTTATCTACCATCTCGGCAGCGTGAACCCCGTACTCGTTGTCGATGAAGACCACGCCAACTCGCTTGATGCCCGCGTTATTCTCGCGATTCAGGAAGTTCAGGTAATCGAAGAAGAACTTCGTCTCCATATCGTCGTTCGGAGCGATGCGCATGAACCACTTGAGCCCGCGCTCGGTCAAAGCTGCGGAGCTTGACGATCCGGCTATGAACGGGATGCCGTACCTTTCAGCCACTTGGCTTGCGGGTTTCGTAGCTGAACTCTGGTAGCAACCTATCAGGGCCACTACCTTCTCGTTTTGGATCAGTCGCTCCGCTTCAGACTTCGCGATCTCCGGGTTCCCCTGGTGGTCTGCAAAGACGAACTCCACGCGCGCTCCTCCCAGGTTTGGAAGACCGGTGGTGGCGGCAAGCGGCAGGTTCATCTCGGGACGTGCATTGTTGATGATCTCCTGAGCGACCTCCACTGCGTACTTCAGCTTGACTCCGGTAGCAGCGGCAGCGCCGGTAAGTGGGAAGATCACGCCGATCTTCACTACCGGCGCAGGAGGCGCGGCAGCAATGGGTCCGCCGACGGAGCACACGGCCATCAGTGTGGCCACGATGATATACAGAGACATGGATGCGAAACGTCTCCTCATGGTATTACCTCCCTGAAGTGAGATTTGCGGCTAGAGCACGTCTACCTTCTTCGAGCCAGCCTGATGATCCTCTTGAGAAATGTCGGAGAAGGTAGAGAGGAACCGAGATATGCGACACAGATGCGCTAGGGCAATCAACTTCTCTGACGAGGCGGTGGGGAATGACAGGGGTTCCTGCCGATGAATTACCATACCGGTTGAAAGCTCATGTTCGTCGACTGCTTAAGCCTCGTGATCATGTTGAGCATCGGATGTAGCAAAGCGTTCACATTCGATTCACATTTCCGGCAGATGGGTCTCGGGATGCTACCTGACACAACCCGGCGGATCGCCACACCAGACAGAAGCCCGCGAGAAGGACCAACGTTACCATGAAACCGCCTTCTGGGCCGTATGCGCCGCCTGCGAGGAACTCGTTGTGACTCGATGCGACGGTGTAGACTCCGTGAACCTGTGTGCCGCTGACAGGAAAGCCCAAGACGTGCCCCTCGAAGTAGTTCCAGGCGACATGGTATCCCACGGGCATCCACAGGTTGCCGCTTCTTACGAACATGTACGCAAAGAGGCCTCCAGCAAGGAGAGTATTCACCAGACCCAATAGCGAGGCATTGGGGTTCAGCACGTGAAGGAGCGAAAAGAGGAGTGACGATGCAACAGCGGAGGTCCGAAGATTCCACGTCTCGGCCAGGGCGGAGATGATATATCCTCTGCAGAACAGCTCCTCCGAAAAACCTACAAAGGAATGGAGAATCAGGCCTGACAGCAAGCTGCACGAGATCTGGGGATGACATAGACCCTGTTCTAGCGTGATGGCCTCTAGGGCGAGCAGGAAGGCGAAGACCGCGCTCATCGAACCGGCGCCGAGCGCCAGTCCATAGATGAGGTGCCGACGACGTGCGCGGAGAGCCTTGTGTCCCATGTCGCGGACAGCTTTCTTGTCAATGAATGCTAGGGTCAGGAGGGTAGCTAGTATGAGCGAGGTTGGCGGGATAAGGCTTGCGGCCAGCTGCAACAGGCTGTTGGGCTCCAGACTGGGTTCCGTTGCGCGCGGCAAAGCAGCAAGCAGCATGGATCTGAGCACTGAGTAGATGATCAGCACAACTACAACTCTCCACCCGGGCCGGAGCCGCCCCTTTTCGCTCACGAAGAGTCGCTTCAACTCTGTACCCCCTTGAGTCGCATTGAGGCTCGAAATGCGTCATCACGCACTCTGATGAATGGTTCGCCGGGATAGCCATCGCTTCCTGTCGGCCTGCCATACATTGACCATATCACAACATTTCGAGCCTCCGCTGGAAGGAATCCCGGCGAGCACGCCGAACCACTCATCTGAAGTTAATTCATTGACACTACAAAGTCGACAACTCAACAACGGCGCCTGGGCAATAGCTATCTCAGGCGAGCTTTCGAGTTGCCTTCATGCGCCAGTCAACACGCCAGATATCGCTATAGCGCGACGTCAGTGTGGCGCCTATCGGGCAATTCCTACAGTAACAGAAGAAAGTCCACTACAAGAAGAGTACCTGCCGCTCGGCAGTATCGAGGGGGGTGGAGCTGAGGCAAACGCCTCGCTGGAAGGATCCTCGGAACGGGTTTGCGCACCGTGGTGTTGTGGGCAGCGTCCGTCGGTTTGCTTTGTGCTTGCGCTCGTCCGGTTCTCAAGTCTTCATGAGAGGGAGGTACCGCAATTGCGTAGGTATGCTTTGGCTGTCTTGTGCCTTGCGGCCGTTCTCTTCGTCTGCAGCATGGGAGCGGCAGCAGCTAAGGAGACTCTCAACGTAATCTACATGGCCCAGGCGGGATACCAGCCAGACGACATCCGGGACATGGCGGATCTGTTCGAGTTTCTTACCGACACTAAGGTCAACATCACCTTCGTGAAGTACGATGAGCAGCATGAGAAGATCATCGCGTCTGCGGTCGCGCCGGTAGCGACCTATGATGTGATCCTCCTTGACCTGATATGGACGGCGGAATTCGCTTCGAAGAAGATGGTAGTACCGCTTGATGACAGGATAACGGCCGACATACGAAAGGACATCGCGCCTGCGATCATGGACGCTTTTGTGTATGACGGCAAGACATGGGCGATGCCCTTCCTCGCCAACTTCCAGCTGTTCTTCTATAACATCGACATGATCAAGAAGGCCGGATTCGCGGGCCCGCCCAAGACCCTCGAAGAGATGGTTGATCAGATGAAAGCGATGAAGTCCAAGGGCATCGTGAAGTACCCCTGGACTGATTCGTGGAACCAGAAGGAGGGGCTGGTGTGCGAGTTCGTCTGGCTCACCGGCGCCTTTGGCGGCGATACCTTCGACGATAAGGGTCGACCCATATTCAACCAGGGCCCCGGGGTGCAGGCCCTTGAGTTCATGGTCAGCCTGCTGAAGGAGGGGCTTGCCAGCCCCAAGTGCCTTACGAACGATGAAGATGCGGCCAAGGACGATTTCATCTCCGGCAACGCCGCTTTCACCACCAACTGGACATTCCAGTATGCGCTCATGAATGATCCGGCCATATCAAAGGTTGTTGGACAAGGTCAGATGGGCCTGATACCTGTGGCGAAGAGCCAGGTCGCCAAGGCCGAAACAGCATCGGTCAGCGGGTTCCAGGGAGCGGCGATCATGGCCAACTCCCGTAAGAAGGACCTGGCATGGCAGTATGTGCGGTTCATCACGAGTCCTCTGGTTCAGCGTTCTTACCTGCAGGAGATGCCGGTCTGGACATCCGTGCAGACCAGCGCATATGCCAGTATGATGGACAAGACCATGCCCCTGAAGGCCAAGGAGATCGCAGCGGTGCATCACAGGCCCAAGGTGCCGCCGTATCCAGAAGTGTCTTCCATCCTTCAGAGGTACATACACACTGCCCTGCAGATGAAGATGGAGCCCAAGGCGGCGCTGGATAAGGCGCTCGAAGAGATCAATGCGGTGATGTCCAGGAAGTAATCAGGAGATCGGAGGCCATTCCAGGCCTGGCTCGCGCCCGCCTGGGGTCAGCCCGGATTGGCCCGAGCTGGCTGATACGGTTGGGCCGCGCCGGGCCTGGGCGCTCCGGTCGGCGATGGCGGCGCAGTCGCCGCTGCATGCCCGTGTACACGAATAGGAAGTCTCGCGGGAGGTCGTCGCGATGGTTTCACACGCTCGCGAACTCGATGACCATAAGCTCGCCAGGCGACTTCTGGCGCCGAGTGTGATTCTGATCATCCTGGTGGTGATCGCCCCGCTCGTGTTCGCCTTCGTACTCAGCCTCCATGAGGCCGAGCCCATGGTGGGCGGTATCGAGATGAAGCCTGTGGGGTTCTCGAACTACGCCCATTTCCTCACCAAGTCCGGCCTGTTCTGGCCATCTGTACGTGTCACGATATACTTCACCATCGTGTCCCTGCTGATTGAGCTCGTGCTGGGGATAGCGATGGCGCTCGTCCTCGATGCCGACTTTCCGGGCAGGTCGTTCATGCGGGCGATAATCCTGATTCCGTGGGCGCTGCCTACGGTAGTGAACGCGAGGATGTGGGAGTGGATATTCTCGGGATCCAAGTACGGCGCGCTGAACGGGCTCATGAAGGTACTCCGTATCTTCCCCAGCAGCCATGATGCCGTATGGCTGGGGTTCGACGTTCCACTCGGCGGGGTACCTGTGGTCGGGCCGTTCTTGAGGTGGCTTGGGGTGACCAGTGCCCTGAACATGATCATCGTCGCCGACACGTGGAAGGTGACGCCGCTCGTGGTCCTCCTGGTTCTTGCTGGTCTTCAGACGATCCCCGACAGTCTTTACGAGGCTGCCACTGTGGATGGGGCAGGGTTCTTCAGAAAACTCAGGCTCATAACCCTTCCGCTGCTCAAACCGGTGATCCTCGTGATACTGGTCCTGCGCACCATGGAGCTTTTCCGGGTGTTCGACATCATCTATATCATCATGCAGTACTCGATCAGAGTCGTAGGCATCCTCACATACGAGATCGGGATGAAGTTCCTCCATTTCGGGCAGGGCGCTGCGCTGTCTTTCCTGATCGCTCTGTTCATCCTGGGTCTTGCCGTGTTCTATGTACGTCTTTTCTACACCGACGGCGAGCGGTAGCATCGGCCATCATGCGGATTGGGTTTGGAGGGACGTGAGATGCGCTGGAGTGCCGCGTATGTGATCAAGCGTATCAAGAGGATAGGATTGCTCCTTGCCGTCCTGGCCATAGCGGTGTGGACGTTGGCGCCAGTGGCCTGGCTCGGGATATCGAGCATAACGCCGTACAACGAGCTGATATCAGACAGGCAGACTCACTGGCTGCCCCAAAATCCAACTCTAGCCAACTATCGGGTGATGTTCGACGTATCGCGACAGACGGGCGAACGGTTCGTGTACGCCCTGCGAAACAGCATGATAATCGCCTCGTCGGTCACGGCTGTGTGCCTTGTGGCCGGTACGTTTGCCGCTTATGCCCTGGCGCGGCTGCCCGTTCGAGGAAAGCATGTGGCGGTGCTTGGGCTGATGTCCATCAGGATGCTTCCCTCCATCGCTCTGGTCATACCGTTCTTTGTGATCACGTCGTACATTGACTATGCGTTTCTCAACATGGGCTGGGAGTTCCACCTGTTCGATACCAAACTGAACCTCGTGATTCTGTACACCACATTCATACTGGGGTTCGTAATCTGGATCATGAGAGGTTTCTTCCTGACGATCCCGGCTGAACTCGAGGAGGCGGCGAGGATTGACGGGTGCACCAGGGTGCAGGCGCTTTTCCGCGTGTTACTGCCGCTTTCCGCGCCCGGGCTCGTGGCCACGGGCATACTTGCATTCCTCTCTGCGTGGGACGAGTTTCTGTTGGCCCTCATTTTCACCCGGTCGACTAATGCGGCCACACTGCCGCTCTTCATCGCCGAACTCGGAAGCCAGTACATCACGGCCTATGATCAGATTTCGGCGGCAGGGATGATGGCCGCGATACCTCCAGTGCTGCTCGCCCTGCTCTTCCAACGGTTCATTGTGCGCGGGCTCACCGCGGGGAGTGTTAAGGGCTGAGCCCGTGTGAGGCGAGCTGGCGGGGGGCGGGGCGAGACTCGGCGACGCGGCGCTGCGCGATGCCCGAGACACTGGAGGAGACTGCCCGGCTAATGGCGAAACCTAGCCTCGCGGAGGGAGCTTGGGCAAGTTGAACTAAACCTAACGGATTTCTGACGAGGCTGCGCGTAAGGGCAACCAGAAGCTGGTCAAAAGCATCAACCGCAGCATAGTGCTGAACATCGTCCGTGAGCACGGGCCGGTGTCACGAGCAGACGTGTCGCGGCTGAGCCAGTTCTACCCGGCTACAGTCTCGTCCATTGTGAATGATCTCATAAGCGAGGGTTTCGTGCGCGAGGCCGGGCTCGGCGATTCCACCGGCGGGCGGCAGCCAGTGATGCTTCAGCTCGACCGAAGAGCCGGCATATCCTGCGGGGTCTCGATTGGGGTGGACAGACTTCGGGCATGCGTATCCGATCTAGATGCCCAGGTCCTTACGTCAGAGGAAGCGTCCCTGGATTGGGGGCAGGGGCCAAGGCGATGTATGCCGGCAGTGACTGGCGTCATACGGTCTGCGCTGGGCCAGGCTCAGGTTGATCCCGACAGGATCCTGGGCATCGGCGTTGTCTATCCCGGACCAGTGGATGCCGAATGCGGTACGATACTGGCATCTCCGCACATGCCCGGCTGGGGCGGGTTCGCTCTGAGGGAGGCGATGGAGGCCGAGTTCAGCCTGCCGATTTTGGTGGACAATGACGCCAATGCGGCGGCGTGGGGCGAGAAATGGTTTGGGGCCGCACAGGGCCGCTCAGACTACCTATACGTTATGGTCGACTACGGGCTCGGTGGCGGGATCGTCATCGACGGGCAGCTCTACCGCGGAAGGAACGGCGGGGCGGGCGAGTTCGGCCACATGACTGTGGACGTCGACGGCCCGCAGTGTAGGTGCGGGAATTTCGGGTGCCGCGATGTGATGGGGTCTGCCGGAGCCATAGTCGACAAGTTGGTCGGCGGCGTAAAGCGTGGGGCCAGAACCAGTTGCGTTGGGTTGTGCGGCGGACAGGTGGATGATATCACCATCGATGTCGTGCTGCAGGCAGCGGGTGAGGGGGATGCGCACGCCCAGGCTGTGGTGGAGGAGGCGGGCAGGTACCTAGGCATAGGCCTTGCCAGCCTGATCAACTGGTTCAACCCCGAACTCATAGTGCTCGGCGGGAGGCTGCCCCTTGAGAGCACGCTCTATTTCCAAAGCGCGACCGAGACTGCTAAGCGCCGCGCCTGGTCGGCGCTGGGTCGGGATGTCAGCATCGTTTTGTCGTCGTTGGGGCCGGACGCTTGCATGATAGGAGCGGCAAGCCTGGTCCTTACCAGAGTATTCGCGCCGCCGAGCATAGCTGCGTATGCGTGAGGTTGGCCTCTCGCAGAGCCGCGGGGCGCCGTGTGGGGCCGGGCGAGGCAGCGTAACGCTGTGCGGCGGCATTCGGGAGGGATCGTCATGGGACGCGACCGCCCCAACGCGGGTCCTCTGCTGTTCGGTTCGGCGCCCGGCGTGGTCTTTCGCATGCTACTTGAGTTGTTGCTCGTGTTGATTCTTCTCGTGCTACCGACGGCGCTGACGATTGCACTGCCCGCATCCGCAGCGACCGCTGCCGCCGGCGGGCGCTCGGGCGGCGCCAAGCTCAACGTGATCTACATGGCGCAGGCAGGATATCAGCCGGAGCAGTTCCAGCAGATGACGCGGGAGTTCATGAGCCGGTACGGCATCGAAGTCGCAGCTAACATCGTGCGGTACGACGAAGAGTACCAGAAGATCGTGACCTCGGCCACGTCGACCGTGGCAACCTATGATGTAGTCCTTGTCGATCTCATATGGGTCGCGGAGTTCGCTGAGAAAAACTACCTAGTCCCCTTGGGAAAACCCCTGCTGTCTCAGCTCGACCTGGATGTCTCTCCCGCCATCAAGCGCGCGTTTGAGTACAAGGGACGGGTGTGGGCGATGCCGTTCCTGGCCAACATCCACTTCCTCTTCTACAACCAAGACATGCTCCGCCGCGCCGGGTTCAGCGATCCCCCAACGACCATCGAAGAGATGGAAACCCAAATGCGCGCGATCAAGAGTAGGGGCATCACCAAGTACCCATTCATGGCGTCCTGGAACCAAAAAGAGGGCCTGGTATGTGAGTATGTATGGCTTCTCGGGGCGTACGGCGGCGAGCTTTTTGGCCCGGACGGCGACGTGCTTTTCAACCGTGGCCCCGGGGTGCAGGCTCTCGAGACCATGGTGAGGTGGGTCCGTGGCGGGTTGGCTAACCCGCTGTCACTCACAGCCGATGAGCTGCTCGTCCGGGATGTGTTTATTGACGGCAAGGCTGCCTTTGCCCCCAACTGGACGTTTCTCGACTCCATAATGAACGACCCGACTGTGTCCAAAGTCGCAGGCAGGTCCGGCATCGCCCTTCTGCCCGTGTCTGCTGACACTCGGAACCGGACAGGGCAGATCTCCTCGTCGGTCAGCGGGTTTCAGGGACTGGCCGTGATGGCCAATTCCCTTCGCAAGCAGGAGGCATGGCAATATGTGGAGTTCATGACAGGCCCGGACATGCAGAAACGCTTCTTGCAGGAGGTTCCTATCTGGACCTCGCTCCAAATCAGCCCGGAATTGCGCCAGGATGACCCGTCGCTTGGTCTCAAGGCTGAACAGATGAACTGGCTTCACCATAGGCCCAAGCTCGCAAGGTATCATGAAGTCTCCGCCGTACTCCAAAGGTCCATTCACAGCGCGCTGGAGGGCAATGTTCTGCCGCAGCAGGCTCTCGACACCGCAGCGGAGCGGATCCGATCTTTGCTATAGCGAGGTTTTGCACGTGAGCGCGAGGAGTATGAAGCGCGGCGTGCCTGTAGCACGCCGAGTGCGCAATGGGTTTTCGGCCGTCATCTGGTCTTCGCTGGTTGTCAGCGTCCTCACGTTCTATGCCGTAGCCAGCTTGACTTCCGTCCTCCACGGAATCAACACTTACGATGTGTCATCCATGCAGCTCGGCGGGGAGATATCCAAGAAGATATACCAGACCACCAGCAATGTGTACCAGACCATGGCCGGAATGGGCAGGATCGA
>CAYZHL010000051.1:0-2725 GCA_964478095.1 uncultured Clostridia bacterium
AAAACCAACGTATGAATCCAAGCCCACACTTTCGAGCGCAGAGGCGCAGTCGTTCGCAAGCAAAGCGTAGATGAATGACAAAAGTGCGTTCATTTTATCGAGCGGCGGACGGCGGCTTCGACCTCTGAAAAAAAACTCATCCTTATTGTTAAGAATCATCTCATCAAGCACCGAGAAATACACGGCCGCAGCTTCGCCTTCGGGCAGGCGGCGCCGGCGGGGAGTTGGCTGCCAGCTTGCCTTGACACTCGCGTCGTGTGATCTGCTGAGTCACGGCCTGGTTGATCATCCCGGCAGCTCTGGCGTCGGCATCGCGGGCGCTGGAGATGATACCGGCGATTCTGCGGCGGACGGCGGGGTCGGCGAACCTGACGTGGGCTTCCGCGTTTGACCTCCCGCCCACAAAGCTCCATATCCTGAGCATCAGGCTGTACTCCCGACGATAGTACTCAGCCGCCACCAGCAGAGGGGCCGACAGTTCAGGCACTGCATCTGCCATCAGAGTCAGGAAGTGCGAAGCAGTCCAACGGCATTCGGCCACTACGTCCACTGCGCTGCCGTGCACAGCATATCTCTGCCTGAGCAGTGACTCATCGCGCAACGCAAAGTCCGAATCGTGCACGAGCTGTTCGGCCCAGGCCGAATAGGCAGCCAGTCCGCTCTTCCGGCCGTGCGCGTCCGGTGTGTGAACCACGTGGAGCGCCCAGTTCAGAATGGGAAGAGCCGACCTACCAAGATCGAATGGTTGGGTACCGCCGTCCGTCCTGTCACCCACCGTGATAAGGCCAGCAGTGTTCGGCGCCCAGTCCCGAACGCGAAAACAGCCATTGGGCTCGCATTCCACGCCCTGCGTGAATCGCGGGTCGTCCTGGTAGAAGCTCCACCCAATGACGGCATCCTGCTCATAGTCGTATCCTGTAATAATGCAGCACTCCGGCGGGCCGATCACGCCAAAGGCCAGCACAGGACTACCCGATTCAAGCGATTCGAGCAGCGTGCCGCGCAAGACGTCGCTGTCGGCGGGTTTGCCGCTGGTCCACACTGTTCCGTATGAGCGCCCGGCGGCGCGAAAGGCGCGATCAATGATCTCGTCCGAATCGGCGATTGACATCAGGCCGGCGCTACCTGGGCTCCATCCGGGCCCCCACAGAAGGCCGAACGCCATGCCGGTCACGCCCATGGTTTGGATGTAGGAGTAGTCAAGGCGGCAGTCCATGCTGTGCTCCCGCACAGGTATCCAGGGGTAGTAGTCCCCGATGTACCTGAGGCACGCCGCAAGACAGCTGGGGAATGGAATCCTATCCGGGTTCCTTCCCTCACCCAAACGGCGACCAACCCGGGCGACACAGGGCAATATCAGTCGACCGGCTGCGGACCCCGCATAGTTCGTTTCGGCTTCGGCCCGAGCCCTCGGAGTGTGTTGCCCGGCGTTCAATGCTTCGATGTTGCCCACTCTGCCCTCACCCTTCGTCAGCTGCACCTATGTTTAGGACCGGGCGTAATGCCCGGTCCGTCGCCGCGCAGTGAGGCGTGGCGGCTATCCTTTAGTATAACATGGTCCACTGGCTACAATCCGGCCATTTTATGGAGGATCACCAGCCACAGGGAGTACTGCGGGCAGAGCTCGAGCGCGGTTACGATACGAGCTTCAGCGCCTGCCCCCGCCCGTCCCGAGCAGTCTGTCGGCAACTAGCGTGTTAGTGCCGTGCGCTACCGTGCGACCTTCCAGGCCGCTTGTCAGAATCGTCAGCCGGTCGGTGCGCACGAGTCCCCATCTGCCCCCTCGGGCGTGAGGCTGTCGGCATCGTCTCCGGACGCCCCCTCGATCCCTGTACGAGAAGTGCTCGTTCTGCTGCCGCTGCCCCACCTTGCTACGACAACCGCTGCAATGATTAAGAGCAGCACCAGGAGCAGTGCGCCCACCCACCTGGTTTTCCTGGTTCGGTCTCCGGTCATCCGTCATCGCCTCCCGAAAGGCTCATTCCGAGTCAGGTCATTGGGTAATTGGCTGAGTGTTTCGCTATCGCTACGGTATCACCTGCCGACGGCTTCATGCGCAAGGTCAGTCGGGGGTGGCTGCCTAGCAGGCCGAACCAGACGGCTGAGCTTTCCCCTGGCAATCAGCCTTTCCCGTGCTGGCTCAGTAGACGCATTCCGTTGAGAGTGACTGCGAGGATGCTGGCTTCATGCACCGCCATGCCGGATGCGAGATGCACTCGGCCGACCAGCACGCCCGCGAGCAGTAACACGACCACCCCCACAGCCAGGGCCACATTCTGGCGCACGACTTGGAGTATCCTCCTAGAGTGCGTCATGGCCTGGGGTATCCTCATCAGGTTGTTGCTCATCAGGGCGATATCGGCCGCTTCCATGGCGGCACGGGTCGCCGAAGCGCCCACGGCTATGCTCACATCCGCCGTTGCCAGGGCCGGTGCGTCGTTGATGCCATCGCCCACCATTGCCACTCGCGCCCCGCCGGCCTGCAGGTCGCGGACGGCACTCACCTTTTCGTCGGGCGTCAGGCCTGCCCTTATGTGGTCGGAATGTATGCCGAGGACGGCGCCGACATGCTCGGCTGCGCGCCTGTTGTCGCCTGTGAGCATCACGATGCGGTCAATACCAGCATCACGCAGCGCAGCTATGGCTTGCGCAGCATCCGGCCGGGGTTCGTCCGCTATTCCGATCAGGCCTATCGCCCGGCCTGCCAGTGACACCAGAGCTACGG
>CAYZHL010000051.1:2735-12308 GCA_964478095.1 uncultured Clostridia bacterium
TTTCGCCTTGGGCTTCGCGGCTCTCCACGGCAGCAAGCTGCTCAGGCGAGGCGACAACCCCCAGCGCGTTCATGAGCGCAGTATTTCCCACGGCGGCCTGCTGGCTCTCATCTGTGACCGCTACCACTCCCTGGCCCGGACGCAAGTCCCAATCGCGGGCAGGCAATGGATCGACCCCGTCGGCCTCCGCCCGTGCTAGTATCGCGGATGCCAGGTGGTGCTCCGACCGCAGTTCGGCCGAGACGGCCGCTGCCAGAACCTGCGCTGGCGATGATCCTTCAAAAGCCTCCACTGCCACTACCCTGGGCCGGCCCAGAGTCAAGGTACCTGTCTTGTCGAATGCCACAGTATCGATGCCGGCGATGCGTTCCAGGCGTTCGCCGCCCTTGATCAACACACCGCGGCGCGCCGACGAGCCCAGCCCGGCGATCATGGCGACTGGCGCGGCGGCCACCAGGGCGCCGGGGCAAGCGATCACGAGAAACGTGAGAGCGAGATGCATATCGCGACTGATCAGGTAGACTAGCACGGATGCGCCGATCACTGACGGGGTGTACCACTGAGCGAATCTATCCAGTGTACGCTGAACTTTGGGTTTCTGCTCGCCTGCGCGGATTTCGAGATAACCGCCTAGCGAAACTGAACCGCTCGTCACTTTGGCGCCCACGCCGGCCTCCATGGGCATCGATTCGCCCGTCACCGATGACGTATCGAGGGAGGCGCTCCCTGCGACGACCTCGCCGTCCACCGGGACCAAATCGCCGGGACGGACCACTACAACATCGCCCCTGGCTACCTCATAGGCTGACACCTCCGCGATATCGTCGCCGCGCCGCACCCTGGCTGTGCGCGGCATCGCGTCCACCAATTCCCTCAGGGCGGAGCGGGTACGCGCCAAGGTCCGCGATTCCAGCCACCCTCCCAGGACGTACAGTACAGTCACCACCGCAGCTTCCCACGCTTCGCCTATGAGTATGGCTCCGATGGAGGCCAGCACCACAAGGAGCGCGATGCTGAACTGCCGCATCTGCAGCTTGGTCGCGGCCTCCCGCGCGATGGGAGCGCCAGCCGCTATCGCAACGGCAATCATCAGCCAGTTCACGGCAGACAGGTTCATGGCCCTTACCTCGAGGTTGGCCCAGGCACTCGCGCTGTTACAGTCATGCCCATTCTCGATACAACCTCGGAGATCTTCTCGTACGACGTGACAGCGGCGTCGTACTCAACATTGAGGCTACCTGCTCCAAAGACCACCTTCGCCTCGGTCACCCCGGGAGCGGACTGAACGGCCTTCTCCAGCTTAGCGGCGCACGTGGGGCAATTGAGACCCGAGAGCATTATCATCTCACGACGGATATCCGACATTTGAACAACCTCCTTCGATCAGCGTTCGCGCTGTCGACTACAGTGTGCCACATACACCGCGGCAACGCATTGACCTACGTCAAGCGAGCGTCTGCGTAATGGACCGAATCGAGATTGTTCACGGATGGATCCGCCATTGGCATCCTTCCTACCGGGGATCCGCGCGACGACAACCCAGAACCTAGCGAACCTGTGGCGAAAGCGGCCCAGAGCAGGCGTTTCACCAGAACCGCGTTTAGCAGGGAGTTAGCGAGCCTGTAAGGAATGTGCCCGGTTTTTTGGACGGCCTGCTCAGAATGTGCTCGGTTTTGAGTGGCAGTGGACGAAACCCAGCCGATATGGGGATTGTTAGGTGGCCCAACCCCCGTTTGGGAGCCCTTCGAGGGAGACTCGGGAGACGTGCGCGTGCGACCATATTATGTAATTCGCTCCTACCTGCGGATTCTCCGGGCACTCGATCCCACAATATGGGCACGCCGTTGCCGGCGCGAATCCAGACAAATGGCCCCCGCCAAACCTGGCAGGATCCGAGCAGGTGGCCCGGAAAACCTGCCACGATATGAACAGGATGCCCAGGAACCCCGACGGGGCGCCGGCGCCCCAGAATCTGTCATCGCGCGGGGCGGGGCGGGGCAGGAACCTACAGGCCTGCGATTTCGCGCAGCCGCTCCAGATCGACGATGACGACCCGCCGAGCTCTATCGGAATCGGCCTCGGCCTCGGGGAACGGGCGGGATATGAGTCCTTCGTCTTCAAAGGCCCGCAGCCTTCGGCTGAGGCTTTCCGGCGTAGTTCCCAGGCGGGCCGCCATTTCGGCCCATGGGCCCGGCAGAACCACGGTATCGGACTCGCGCCTGCCTGAGCATTCGCAGACGCCCCGGGCTGCCCGGACCAACTCCGCCGCCAGACGCTGCCCGACATCGCGCGCGCCCAGATCGCCCATTACCTGCTCCGCCCGGGCAAGCCGCCGGGCCAGCGACTCGATCAGGCGCATGGAAGCCTCAGGGCTGGAAAGCACCGCCTCACGCACCGCGTCCCTCGAGAGCATACAGGCCTGAGTGTCGTCGGCGGCGACTACATCCCCATCGTAGCGGGCCGCCGCCACCAGCCCAAGTTCACCCAGGAACTCACCGGGGCCCACCTCACGCACGATCTGCTCCCTCCCCGAGGGCGACGCGTGCACAACCCTGAGCCGACCCCGCGCTACCACTATGAGGTTGTCGATAGGGTCGCCGTAGGACGCAATGAGCGCACCGCGCACAAACTCCCGCTGGCTCACCGCCGCGGCCAGCTGCATCAGAGTATCGTGGGGCAAATCCCTGAAGATCGGCACGCTCGCAACGCAACCGACGTGCGAATGATCGGAACGGTCGAGCATAATGGAATCACGGAACAGCCGCTGACAATCGGACACCCGGGTCCGCCCGCCCCTACGAGCGTGAATGCGACTAACGCAGGAATCAGCCTTCCAGCGCAGAATAATCATTAAGGCTATCCACTACACAATCAGAACTGCGAATTGCGCACCGGGTGTCCGTCGCGACAACTTCAGGCCCGGTCTGCGCTGGGTGTGTAGCGATTTCGGAGAGTCAGACGAACATGTCGAACCGGGAGTAGCAGAGCAAGCAGAGCGCGAAGCACATACGTCAGCGATAATCGTCGGCAGCCATCGTTCATCTCCTGAACAACCCAGCGTGGTTGATCGAGGAGGCGGCATCTTGAGCAGACCATTATCGGGCGAATCCACGGTGTGTTCCGGGTCTCGTCATGGTGACCGTATTGCTTCATCATCAGGGCTACTGGCGCCCGGGAACCTCAGCGATCCCACGGAGTCCGAACCCTGCCGAAACAGCAGTCCGCTCAAGCGCGAACCACAGTGCCGCCCGGTTGTGGGATATGCTCTGGCCTTGACAGCCGCGGTGATCTGGGGAACCCTGGGCATATTCGCAGTGCTCATCTACAGATACGACATAGACCCCGTCGTTCTCGTAACCGCGCGAGGCACTATCGCGTCTTTGGCGCTCCTGATCATCTTGTCCTTTACGAATCGCTCCGCACTCCACATGGATCGTAAGGACGTGCCCTTCTTCATCGCGTTCGGTCTTGTCGGCGTGGCCCTAAACTACCTGTCATACTTCGAGGCAATTGCCCGAACCTCCGCGACAACAGCCGTAATCCTGCTGTACACGTCTCCGATCTTCGTCACTGTTGCAGCCTCCCTTCTCTTCAGGGAACGCTTCACCCCGGCAAAAGGCCTCTCGCTCGCCGTGGCTTTGCTAGGCTGCTTCCTTGTAGCCGGCGGCTATGATCCGAAGCGCCTCGTGGCAGACCCGACGGGAATCGCAGCAGGAATCGCTGCGGCGGTCACCTACGGATCCTACACCATCCTTAGCAAACGGTCGCTGTCAAAATACGGATCTTCCACTACTGTGCTGTACGCCCTGGTTTTCGGGAGTCTGTTCCTCGCTCTGTTCTCGGCGCCCCGCCTTGACCAGCTCTGGGGTTTGCCAGGTCAGGCGTGGGGGTTGATTGTTGCCCTGGCCTTGGGCCCTACGCTCGGCGCGTATGCACTCTATGTCAAAGCGCTGAGCCATATCGAGGCTAGTCATGCCAGCATCGTCTGCATGGCTGAACCTGCTGCCACAGCGATCCTCGCGTATGCGATTCTTGGAGAGAGAATGGAAGCGCCGCAGATTGTTGGAGCGGTTGCGGTGGTCATAGGGGTTCTGATTCTGCAGCTCGGGTCGACCGCCTCTGTAAAGCCCCAGATCCGCCGCTCAACACCAGAGTGATCTATGCCGCTAGGAGGTGCGTCTGATGGGCTAGCTTATGGATGCGTCTTGCGGTTCATCTGAGCAGCACGCCTTTATCATGGCGAAAGCGGTTCATCCACAAAACAGACTTGGAGGTGCCGAGCGATGCGAAATCCATTCAGGTGGCTATTGATCGCATTCACTGGTCTCGTCGTGTGTTCTCTGGCCGTGTCTGTTATCAGTGCGGATCCCATCAAGATTGGGCTGCATGCTCCTCTCACCGGTTTCGCCGCTGCTGACGGGCTCAGTGTCAGGCAATCCGTGGAGCTTGCTGTAAAGCAGATCAATGAGGCAGGCGGCATCAACGGCCGTCCGATCCAGTTGGTAACCTACGATGACCGTGCTGATGCAAAAGAAGCTGTGGCGGTAGCGGCCAAGCTGATCGAACAGGACAAGGTCGCGGCCGTGGTCGGCGGCTCATATAGCGCCCCGATGAGGGCTGTAGCCCCCATATACCAGCAGGCCAGGCTCCCCATGGTAGCAGGATTCGCGGTCCACCCCGATATCACCAGGGCGGGCGACTTCGTGTTCCGTGTGGGCATGCTGGGGCCAATAGAGGGCGCCGCTGCAGGCGAAGTTGTAGGCAAGCTTCTGAAAGCCAAAACTGCCTGTCAGATGACCATGGACAACGATTTTGGCCGCGCCCTTGCTGAGGGCTTTCGCGCCAGAGCGGCCGTGCTCGGGATCAAGATAGTATGGGAAACTCTATATCCTCTCGGCGAGATGGACTTCACGCCTTACCTAGCCAGGCTCCGTCAGCTGAATCCGGATGTCGTGTTCACCAGCGGGTACTACAATGAGGCAGCCCAGTTCTGCAAGCAGGCCAAGGAGATGGGGCTTAAATCCCAGATTCTTGGGGAAGAGGGCTTCGATTCGCCGAAGTTCATCGAGATCGCCGGCAAAGCAGCCGAGAACGTAATAATCGTGACAAACCTGAACCGGGATGACGCACGCCCAGCAGCGAGGGCCTTCATTGACGGGTATAGAAAGCTCTACAAGATGGAGCCGGACATGGTGGGAGCTTCGAACTATGATGCCTTCCTGGTCATTGCCGATGCCCTCCGGAGGGCCAAGTCGACCGACGCCAAGGTCATACGTGATGCGATCGCCTCGACTCGGAACTTCGACGGCGCAACCGGAACCATCAGCGGGTTCAACGCGCTAGGTGAGTGCACTAAGCCTATACAAGCCCAGATCGTGAAAGACGGGCAGTTCCGCTACTACGGCGAGGTCAGCGACCTTGCCATCATCACGCCGCCGGACAAGTAGAGATAAGACCATTCGCGGCGTCTCACAGCCGGCAAGCGGCTGGGTGTGAGGCGCCGCCCGTCCCTGTCCAACTCGCTTCCAGTAAGGAGTGATCACAATTGCTCTGGCAGCAGCTGGCCAACGGCGCAACTATGGGGATGATCTATGCCCTGATCACGCTGGGCCTTACCATGGTCTACGGTGTCCTGCGGATACTCCACATATCGCACGCGGGAATATTCGCGCTAGGCGGATACCTTGCGGTCGCGGCGTCACGCGTCAGTCCAAACCTCGCCTTCGTGACCGCAGCCGCGATGCTCGGATGCGGAGTGGTAGGCGTGCTCATGCAGAGATGGCTCTACAGGCCGCTCCTGGCTGAATCGAAGGTTGTATCCCTCATTGCGTCCATCGGAATGTTCACGCTCATGGAAGACCTCTTCCGACTAGTGGCGGGCCCCTACGTTCTCCCGCTTCCCGTACGGGCGCCATTCGGACTTGACCAGTTCGAGACATCTCACATGACCGGCAATCAGCTGGTGGTTCTGATAGCCTCTGCGGCGCTGCTGATCGCTGCATGGTTCATCATCCATCGAACCCGCCTTGGCCTGGCATGGAGAGCGACGGAGCAAGACTTCGAGACTGCGTCGGCATTCGGCGTCAACATCGATCGCGCCGTCGGGACCAACTTCCTCCTTGGTTCGGCGATCGCGGGGGCCGCGGGCGCGCTAGTAGGGTTCTACTACAACTCTGTCTACCCAACCATGGGAAGTGTACCCGCATACAAGGCGATGGCTATCGCAGTGCTAGGTGGTCTTGGCAACGTGTGGGGTACAGTTGTGGCATCCCTCATCCTGGGTCTTGTGGAGACGTTCCTCGTCATATCGCCTGCAGGACTCATACTTCCACGCGACTCAATCGCCTTCGTCGCCCTCATATTGGTTCTGCTGTTCAGGCCCCACGGCCTGTTCGGACGGAGGTGAAATGACATGGGGCTGTATCAAGCTACGGTCGCAATTACGGTCGGAATCTTCATGATGTTGGCCATGGGCCTCAATATCATCACGGGTTACACAGGTCAGGTCTCGCTGGGGCATGCTGCATTCTTCGGGATCGGCGCGTACACCTCCGCGCTTCTATCTGTCAAGGCAGGTATGTCGTTCTGGCTGGCGCTTCCGATCGCAGCGGCGGTCACAGCGGCAATCGGGGCCATCCTGGGTGCAATAAGCACGCGCTTGCACGACGACTCCCTGGCGATCACTACAATCGGCATCAACTTCGTGGTCGTTTCGGTGTTTCAGTACACTCAGTTTTTCGGCGGCGCACTGGGAGTCGGGGGGATTGAGTACCCGTCGGTGTTAGGCCGCACGCTGACGAAACCTGAATACCTGATTGTTGTGGTCGTCTGCGTATTGCTGGGCATTTGGTTTGATAGGCGGTTGGTCAGATCGTGGCTGGGCTTGGCTCTTCGCGCAGTGGGGCAGAACGAAGAAGCTGCAGAATCGCTTGGAGTGCCGAGCGCCAAGTTCAAGATCTCGGCCTTCGCCATAGCAACAGCTTACGCTGGCGTTGCCGGTTCTCTGTACGCCCACTTCATGACCTTCATCAGCGCGCGTGACTTCGGATTTCCCACATCGATCAGCATCATCTCCATGGCGGTCTTTGGCGGACTGGGTACCCTGCGCGGCGCCATTCTGGGCTCACTGGCATTAGGCTTAGCGCCCGAGATCTTCCGCCCACTTGTCAACTACCGGAACCTCATGTACGGCGCGCTGCTGCTGCTCATGATGAGATTCCAACCCAGAGGGCTCATAGGCGATGGAAGTCTGATATGGGAATGGCTGCGGTCAATTGCGACGCGGCGGCGCAAGGCCCAGTGCGCACCTGGAGGTGAACATGATGGCTGGCAGTCGTGACATCCTCTCAGTCGATCACGTTAGCAAACGCTTCTACGGAGTTCAGGCCCTGAGCGATGTCAGCTTGTCAGTGAAGCCTCGCTCTATCTTCGGAATCGTGGGGCCGAACGGCGCAGGCAAAACGACGCTCTTCAACGTAATATGCGGCGCCTATGCGCCCACTTCTGGGAAGGTGCTCTTTGAAGGAAAGGACATATCTGCACTTTCCGCCTCGCAGACTGCACGACTGGGTATCGCTCGGACTTTTCAGATCGTCCATTCGTTCAGGAGCATGACTGTCCTAGACAATGTAATCGTTGGGTGCGGGCATGAGGTGTACGGAAAAGTGCCGCACCTAGTTGGAGAGTATGGGACGCGGGAGATCCGCGACAAGTCCATGGCGCTCCTAGACTTGGTGGGCCTTGCCGAGCACTGCAGCACAATCGCAGGCAAGCTTCCCATAGCCCAACAACGCCGCATGGAAGTAGCAAGAGCATTGGCGCTTGACCCGAAACTCATCTTGCTGGACGAGCCGTGCGCCGGCCTTACCTACAGCGAAACGGAAAGCCTCGTGGAGCTGATACACAGGGTCAGGCAGACCAATGTCACTGTGATCATGGTGGAACACAACATGGGGGTTATCATGAACCTCTGCGATGAAGTCGCAGTCCTGGACTTCGGAACAAAGATAGCCCAGGGGCCGCCGTCACACATAGCGGCAGACCCAAGAGTGATCGAAGCGTATCTAGGGAAGGAGGCGTGAGAATGCTGGTTGTGAAGGACCTTACAGCGCGGTATGGAGACATAGGCGTCATACACGGGATCTCGTTCAGTATCGACGAAGGCGAGAGCGTCGCCATCATAGGCGCCAACGGAGCCGGCAAGACCACGCTGCTTCGTACCCTGATGGGGCTGCATAGGGAGTTCAGTGGAACAATCCTTTTTGACGGTGAGGACATCGGGCGCCTGCCTGCATGGGAACGGTCCAAGCGTGGCCTAGCCATGGTTCCGGAAGGGCGCAGGGTCTTCCCTGACCTAACGGTAGAGGAGAATTTGCTGATCGGAGCATATTCTCGTAGAGATACGCGCGAAACCCACAAGTCTATGGAGGAGGTATATGCGCTCTTCCCCATTCTGGACCGACGCAGACGTCAGGTGTCCAAAACGCTCAGCGGTGGAGAGCAACAGATGCTCGCCATCGGTCGCGCACTGATGGCCAATCCCAGGCTTCTTCTGGTGGACGAGGTATCTACAGGGCTGATGCCGATATTCGTCGACAAGGCCTTCAGCACCCTCGCACAGCTGAACCGAAGCGGAGTCAGCATACTACTCGTTGAACAGAATGCAAGGAAATCGCTAGCCACCATGTCCAGAGGGTATGTTCTGGAGACCGGGCAAATATCGATTGCCGGAACCTGTGAGGAATTGAGCTGCAATCCCGAGGTGCAGAAGGCTTACCTCGGAATCTAGGCAACATCTGTGACTGTGTGTACCCGCACAGACGCGCGATAGCCCTACGACGGCAAGGGCCGGGGCATCAGCCCCGGCCCCCTTGTAAAGCGAGTCACTCCCACTTATGACACGTCTCGCAGGTGTCGTAATCATCGGTATCGTGACAATCTGAGCACTGGTCGTGGCCCATTTGGAATGCGGCCTTGGCGGCCGGCGGCGCCTGCGGACCGTGACAGAATCCGCACGACACCATGTCGGCGTGGAGCGCGTGTGGTATCCGGATTTCGGCGGTTTCGTTTATCTTGGGCGTCTTGTGGCACTTCTCGCACTTGTCGACGCTGCTGATCCACTTCGTGTGGCAGGCGATACATGTATCGTGGCTGATGACCCACGCTTTCTTGGCGGACGCCGGCGCCTGCGGGCCGTGGCATGTGCCACACGACACGCCGGCATGCTCGGCGTGGGGTATCTTGAGCGTCTTGGTCTGCGTCACATTGGGGGTCTTGTGGCATGTCGCGCATGCCGCAGGATCCTTTATCTCATCTTCATGACATGCCATACACGTATCGTGGCTTATACGCCAGGCTTTCTTGGCAGACGCGGGCGTCTGCGGACCGTGGCATACGCCGCACTCGATGCCTGCGTGTATGTCGTGGGGGATCTTCAGCTCGGCTGTCTCAGCGACCTCAGGGGTCTTGTGGCACGCGCTGCACTTGTCCGGATCCCCTATCTCGTCGTCATGGCACGGGAGGCAAGTATCGTGGTTTATCGCATAGGCAGCCTTGGCCTCGGGCGGCAGTTGG
>CAYZHL010000052.1:0-12289 GCA_964478095.1 uncultured Clostridia bacterium
GCCTATCCTTCCAGATAGCCTCGTAACTCTCGCCCGCCTCTTCGTCGGCGTCATCGCCTATTCCCGACGAATGTGTGAGCAGATGACACACGCTGACCCGCGGCGAGATCGAAGTGCCCTGGAGCTCGAGTATGTCGAGCACGCCATCGTGCAGCGACAACAGCCCGCGCTCCACTAGCTGCAATACCGCAGCCGCAGTGAACAGCTTGGTGATGGAGGCCGTATCGAACCTGGTCGACACGGTATTGGGGACTCGCCAACCCCTGTGCGCGTATCCATACGCGCCCGAGAACAGAACCTCATCGCCTCGCTTCACGAGCCCTGCGCCCGAGAAGCTACGCTGCTCATAGTGGGCGCGGAAGACCGAGGCTATGGCTTCGAGGGCGTCTGCCGACTTGGCTCCTGTTCCTGAGTGTTCGGACATTGCGTTTCACATCCATTCTGAAGGTCCGAGGGCAGGTTGCGCCATGCTCATTCCAGCACGGCACGCCCGCGGAGTAGCAGTCCATGGTTTGGTGTGGTAGACTTGCCAGTATGCGCTGACATGCGCAGTATCTCAGAGGTGGCAACTGCTGTCAATCGTGCGATGAGTGATGGCTCGCGAATCGGAGGAATCACCGTTGAACATTCACCCGCGTTTCGGATTCCGCAGCGCCAAAGCATTCGACCGGACGTCTCCTCATAAAGAACCGGTCTCGATGATCCCAATTGACGTGGCGACAAATAATCTGGAACCGGCGGGGCGCGAGTCATCCTCTGCCGCGGTGTTCTGGCCTGCAGCCATGTCCCAACCGCGTTACTTGAGTAACCGAGTCTGAGCGAGGTTTCTCGGGTTGATACTACTCGCGCCCTGAGTGCATGGGTCTCCATGCTTGCCCACCCCCTTGCGATCTCGGCGTCTCTCGACACCTCGGGGTTTTCCGCGCCTACTTCGCGGGGGTAGAACAACTCGTCTCAGGTCGTGACGGCAATGCGATCTCATCAGTGTCGCTGGGTTCTGTACGCGTGCTAATCAGTACTCTGCAGCAGTCTCCGGTCATCAGAGTGCTCTCGACGACTATGCTTCCGGCATCGATTGGGGTTGCGGCCGCGATCATTGCGAACATGGGATCTAGGCACCATCCGTTACAAGGATTTGCCCCTCCCATCTTCCTGGATAGCGCGCACAACTTGCACGAGGTCGCCATGGCGACATAGCCGTCATCCGCCTTTTCCACGGACCAATCTGCGCAGCCGAAGATCTCCGACAGCCTGCCAAAGACCTCCTCAACGGTTTCGATGCCAAGCTGTTGGTTCAAGAAGGGCGCTGTCTGTGCTTGCCTTTCTTTTCTTCTCTCTACGATTGTGTCGAGCGCCATTAGCCTATCGTAAGTGTTCGCCGTCTCTGCGATAGATGCCGCATAGATATTCTGTAGCAGGGTAAGCGTCTTCTCAGCATCCATGTCTCATCTCTCCCTTAACGCCCAATTTGCATTAACGTTCGTTAGTCAGCGGGGAAAACAAAGCGCTAGCATTCCCGGAGAACGATCGAGATCTCTTCCCGGATTTCTTCTTCAGGCAGAGATCTATCCTTGACGACAATGCTCTCTATCAGTGTTTCCAATAGATGTACTAGTGTTCGTGTGATCGCGATCTCGTTGCCCGCGTTCTTCAGGTACGGTTTCAACATCTGATTGTGACGTGGGAGTATAGTCTTCTCCCAGTCATCCATGATTCGCATCAGTTCCTCATCGCCGTCGAAGGAGAGATACACCTTGATCCCGAGGCGATAGACTCTCTTGTCGTACTCGCTCAGGAAGTGCAGATCGTATACGAACTTCGTGTAGAAGTCTATGATGCCGTCTGTCCTCGTCAAGAGCGCCGCCTGCCTCTTCAAGAGGGCAAAGTAGTCTTTCTTGATGATCTCATCAAACAGTTCCTTCTTGCTCTTGTAGTAGTAATAGATCATCGGCAGAGAGCACCCCACGTCTTTTGCTATGCTACGAATCGTTGTTCCGTGATAGCCACTGTTGTTGAAATACTCTACTGCAACCTCTTTTATTCTCTGCCTCATGTCCTTGTCCGCCATACCTAGCGCCCCTCTACCTAACGTTCGTTAGCATTGTATCACATGGAATTTTGGACTGCAACCCTGTTTCATGGAAATTGTCCAGCACTTGTACGATCGTATCCTTGCTCACATCTGGGATCGGCAGCAGTGCAGACTTTCAAGGCTGCAACCACCAGATCATCCCATCGTACGCCTTTATGCGACGTTGCTTGCCTAGTTCAGGTAACGCATAGCCGGATTTGGGCAAGGTTGCATGGAGAACCTTTCATCTGTGGGTTCTCCATAGGGTCTTTTGAAGTCGCAGGGCACTGCCAAATGGCTTGAGCTGGTTAGTCTGGCATCGGGCCAGCAGAGGTCTTGCGGCCGAGCAGATGCGCCAAAGTATCCGCCTGCTCCCCTACTCGCGGACGCTCCAGAATACCAGCCTGCCCACTTCTACTGATCCGTGAGAATCATGGATCCGCCCTGCATGTGCAGGTACACCTCTTGTCCGTGCGCGAACATGCCGTGACGAGCCGGGTCAAAGCTCACTGCTTTGAGCTGGGCGCCGTCGCATTCGATGTCATACTCCGCTTTCTCTCCTAGGTAGGTAACCTGTACGATGCGTCCCTTCGGCGCGGGTCCATCCGGTTCCGAGCTCAGGTCCATTGACTCGGGCCGGATGAGCAGCGATACTCGTTGCCCTACTGCGATCGACATGCTCGGCCCGCATACCGTGAAGCTTGTAGCTCCGAAGGAAGCTGTGACCTCATCGCGGTCCACCCTGACTACCTCGGCGGGCAAGGCATTCACCTTACCTATGAAACCGGCGACGAACTGCGACTCAGGATGGGCGTATATCTCTTGCGGAGTGCCTTCCTGCTCCATCTCGCCCAAGTTCATGACTACCACGCGATCTGAGATGCTCAGCGCCTCTTCTTGATCATGGGTGACGTACACGCTTGTCATGTTCAGAGAGCGCTGCAAGCGCCGGATTTCGGAGCGCATCTGCACACGTCTCTTCGCGTCCAGGTTGGACAGAGGTTCGTCGAGCAGCAGTACACTGGGCTCAGTGACTATGACTCTGGCAAGGGCCACTCTCTGCTGTTCGCCTCCTGAGAGCTGGTTGGGGAACCGGCGCTCCATTCCCTGCAACCCGACTAGATCGAGCACATGCGCAACGCGCTCGCGCCTTTCGGCCTTTGGTACGCCCTTGACCGACAGACCGTACGACACGTTATCAAACACGCTCATGTGCGGGAACAACGCATAGTTTTGGAACACAAAGCCTATGTTTCGCCTGTTGGGCATGGTGTCGGTTACGTCTTGGCCGCCTATCAGTATGCGTCCGGTAGTCGGATTCTCAAACCCGGCGATCATCCTGAGAGCGGTAGTCTTTCCGCAACCGGACGGCCCGAGTAGGGTCACTAGCTCGCCAGGTTGCACAGTCAGGTTCAGCTGCTTTACTGCGTGCACATCGCCGCGCTCCGGATGCCTAAATACCTTGCTTACTCCCTCAAGTTCAATGCCCTTCGCCATTTTGCGACCCCCTCGTATCAGCGGATCTGGGCAACCGCAGAGTAGTCGCTCATGCCCGCTCGGCGCATGATCCATCTGAGGATGCCCGTAGTGATAAAGACTATCGCTATGACCAGCATGGAAAAGCCCGCCGCGTGACCAAGCTCAAGCTCAGTAGCGCCTTCTAGGATCCTCACGGTAATCAGAGTCCAGTTTACGGATATCAGGAAGATGGTCGCGCTGATTGCGGTCATGGCCCTGATGAACATGATCTCAAGACCTGCAAAGAAAGCGGGCGCGATGAGCGGCACAGTGATCCTCCTGAACGTGACTGCAGTGCCGGCGCCGAGGCTCGTCGACGCCTCTTCTATCGCCGGATCCATCTGGTGCAGGGTGGCTACGGTGGCACGAATGCCGGTTGCGCTGTATCTGAACACGTAGGCCGCAATGAGTATCCAGGCAGTTCCGGCCAATGCTATCGGAGGGTTGTTGAAAGCCAACAGGTACCCGATGCCCACGATTATCCCAGGCAGACTGTAGTTGATCATCGACACGAACTCCATTGCGCTTCTGCCGGGGAACGACTTGCGCGACACCAGATAGCCCACGAGGATACCGTAGATGCCGCCAATCGGCATCGCTGTGAATGCGATGACCAGAGTGTCTCGTATGGCTTTTCGGCCGAACGTAAACACGTACCTGTAGTTTTCGAGCGTGAATGTATGATTCGCGCCCCATGCTCGCACTAGGGATCCGAACAGTATCGAGCCATAGAGGAAGAACACAAAGATCGATATGGCCAAGCACAAGGCGAGCAGGAGCCATCTTGCCCAGGGCGGCGTCAGGCGCCCGCCGCTTGAGGCCGCCGACTTGCCTGAAACAGTGACGTAGCTCCTCTTCCCCACCCATTGCCTCTGGATGGCGAAGATCAACAGCGAGGGCACCAGCAGCAGAAAGCATAGCGCCGCTCCGCCTCTCATATCGTAAAGGCCCGTGATCTGCAGGTAGGCCTGGGTAGGCAGCACCGGGAAACGTGCCCCCGACAGAATCAGCGGGCTCGCGAAGTCTGCAAGGGAGCTGGCAAACAGCACCAGCAAAGCGTTGGCGATACCGGGTATCGTCAGCGGTAGCGTGACTGTGAGGAACACCCTGAGCCTTGAGGCGCCCAAGCTGAACGCGGCATCCTCCATGCTGAGGTCGATGTTGGCAAGGATACCGCGCAAGGTGAGATAGGCAATCGGGAAGTAAGTGAGCACCTCCGCCAAGAGGGCTCCCTGCAATCCGTAGAGATTCACGTTCTTCAGCCCAAGGATGCCGTAGGTTATCAGCCCTCTCGGCCCGAGGGCGAACAGGATGGCAAGGGCTAGCGTGAATGGGGGCGATATCAGCGGCAGCAGGCACGCTACGTCGATCACTCCCCGCCAGAGACTGCCGATATTGGTTCTGGTGTATGTGAAGGCGAACAGATAGCCCAGCGCAGTGCCGATCAGGGCCACCAACCCTCCAAGGAGCAAGCTGTTTCTGAGCGCAAGTCGGTTGTTGGGCCTCGACAGTATTGAAACCAGAGCCTTTGCCGACAGATGCCCCTTGTCGACAAATGCGGCCTGCATCAGCTTGAGGAGGGGCCATAGGATGAATATGAACATGGCAACCCAGACCAAGACTACCGTGAGTAGCAGCACCGGATCGCGCGCGAGGTTTGCCAATTCGAGACGCCTCTTCTCGCGGCGCATGATTGCGGACGTAGACGACACTCCATTCCCTCCCTCAAGAGGCGGCCTTTCGGCCGCCTCTCCCGGATGCACATAGTGCGTATGACACTAAGCGGCTTGTCCCGCCGGCAGTTACTGGCCCAGCACCTCAGTGACCCAGCGATCGATCAGGCGCTGGCGATTGTCGGCGGCCCACTGCAGATCGACGTCGACAAAGTTGGCGCCCCTCACATCAATCAGCTCCGACACCTTGGCATCAGGGTTGGTGGGCATGAAACCTATGCCGTGTTTGGCATAGAGGCTCTGTGCCTCAGCCGTGACTAGCCAGTCCATGAACTTCTTGGCCAGATCGTGGTTCTTGCCGCCCTTGATGAGCGCGCAGGCCTCAAGAGCAACTGCGCTGCCTTCCTTGGGGAACGTGATGGTCACGTCATACCCCTTCTGCTGAGTGAGAATACAGTCTACCAAGAAGAACACGCCCGCCCCGGCCTGCCTCGTGCCAACCGGCACGGTGCCGCCGCCGCCGCTCTTCGTGTAGACCTGGACTTGCTTGTCTAGTTCCTTCATGTACTTGTACGCCGCATCTTCGCTGCCCATGGCGAATATGGTCGAGATAATCCTGTTTACGCCTGTACCCGACGTGCGCGCATCAGCCATCTGAAGCTGCTGCCTGTAGGCAGGATTAAGTAGATCATTCCATGAAGACGGCGCTTTCAGCTTGTTATCGGCGAGGAAGCCGCGGTTCGAAAGAAACACAATGGGATTCAGCGCTATGCCTGTGTAGTAGCCCTTTGGATGACGGTACTTCTCAGGTATCGCCCGCACTCCGGCAGGAATGTAGGGCTCAAGAACACCTTCATCGATGGCCGCCGCGAAGGTATCGGCAGGCCCGCCGAATACCATTCCAACTCGGGGATTGTCTTTCTCGGCTATGATCCTGGCAAGCACTTCGCCTGACGAGTGACGGACAAAGTTGATCTTGATGCCGGTCTTGGCGGTGAACTCCTGAAACATGGGCGTGCAGAACGACTCCGGCCAGATGCTGTATACATCCAACACCGAAGCGCTGCCCACGCTGCCCACAGTGAGCAGAAGAATGGCTAGCAGAGCCACTGCGAGAACGGTAGTTCTGGACCGTGACATTTGACACCAAACCTCCCAGCAGAATTACATGGAGCAACTCGCTCATAGCTACTTCGACGCGGCAGTCTGAACCCCTGCAGGCAAAATGATCTGTCGCTTATCGCCCCGTTCATGGCCGTTTCAGGTCTGCTCCGTTGCGTTCTTCTCACCGTCGCCGCTGTGGTTGAAGTTCACCATACGGCGGGCGTCGCCGATGCTGCCGGGACCGGTCCAAAAGTCGTCTGACACCAGCCGTATCCTCAAGCCTGAGAGCGTCTCGAAGTTCCGAGCTGCGGCCTGGTTGTGGTTTTCGTCTAGAGGCAAAGTGAGCTCAGTCTGCCCACTATCGCCGTCTACATGTCAGCTGGTCCACCTCGCTGGTCGCGCAGAAACCATCGTGTTCATCAAGCGTGTGCGTCGCCGACAGTGTGGCAGACCACCGCAAGCGAATCCCGCCCTGAGGGCATAGCCTCTCCAGCATGTCGTCGTCAAGATCGTCATCGTCATCATAGTCGTCGCCGCTCTCATCCCAGGGCAATTCATCCCATGACGGTTCATCCCATGGAAGATCGCTGTCGGTATCGCTAGAAGAGGGTTCGTCACGGGGCGGATAACCCTCTCCAGGCGGCTCGGGTTCGGTCGTTTCAGAGCTGTCGCCTCCAAGGAATAGACAGGTGAAGGTCACGGTACGGCGAAGCAGTTCGCCTGCTGAAACTGTTATCGTAGACGGCAGAACGGTGCAGTACCCTCCTGCCTCAGTGCAGGACCCCCAAATGGGCCCAAAGCCTGTCGCTCCGTGCAGCCAAGAGTGCGGAACACCGGCTGGAGGAACGAACTCTAGCGCATTCAGCGGCGGTATGGCCTCTGCCTTGATGTACATGCGGCGACCATCAGAAGCCTCTGGCTGCGCGACAATGAGGCGCTGCAGCGTCGAACGGACACAGCGGTGTACACGCAGGCGAGTACGCACTTGTGCGCGTATTGAGGGGTTCTAGGCAGGCAACACGATGCTGAGAGCACCGTGGAACCCTGTCCAGGAGGCATCCATCAGTGATCTGCGGATTTTCCGCTACACGTTACCCATATCCATGGACATACCTGGGCCCAACGACTTGACCATCCTGGACCGCTATCTACTTCTGGCGGGCCCGAGCGGGGGTCTGAGGCAACCTGTCCATTTCTGGACCGGTTTTCCGGGCGACCGGTTCAGATCCTGCCTGGTTTGGCAGGTGTCAATTGTCTGAATTCGCGCTGGAAGCGATGCCTCCTTTTTCTGACGTCAGACTTCCGGCAGACCTGCAGGCACAGGCGCTTTACATAATGTGGTCGCACACGCGCGCCTCTCGCGCCTGCCCCTAGTGCCCCCAGTAATGCCCATATCGCCTGGGCCTCATCCCCGGCCCGTCAAAACCGGGCAGATTCTGAACAACCTCTGCGGAAAACCGGGCACATTCCTTACAGGTCACGGATTACCTGCTAAACGCGGGTTTACTGAAGGCGCTGCACAACACGGTCACCAGCAACCTGCATCCCCGAGCGCAGGCAGGGGCCGAAAACACCGCACAGGTACCTCGATATCCGCCAAGGCGCCTCTCCCCAATCGGTGCCTCTCCCAAACCGATTCGAACTACCGGCACACGATACCTGGCGCCGGGCGAGTCCCCATGGCAGGGTATCTACTCCGTAAGCAAGATGCTCATTCCTTCCAGCGATGTGGGTAACGTGTAGATGTAGGAGGCATTATGATAAACGCGGCTGAGGTCAGTTCCCAGCCGCGTTCGTGTCTGTGTGCCAGGTATTAGCGGAACGCCGACACGGTCCTACACCCCGAAACGGGGGCCTATCGATCAGGCTGGGCTAAGGAGCATCGTCAGGTCGTGGGTCCTTGGGTACTCAACGTCTAGTGCCGACAGCCACGCCTTGAGAGCCTTCTCTGCAGCCTGTTGAGCATGGAACCCAAATATCTCATCTGCAAACACGCCTGGATCCGTCATGCCCTGCAAAGCCCTGAGGTCGCGACTGGCAGCCGTCAGAAGGAGATAGGCCTCCTCATAGTTCACCATAGACGACTATCCCCTCCCGTAGCGCCCTAGCAATGACATGGTTACGCGAGTTCTGCCAGCGTTCTACCTCTTGACGACTGAAAATCAGGATATCCTTTGGCACGGGAAACCGGGCCAGCGCCCGCCACAGCCGAGCCATCTCCTGTCGCCGATCATTGCCTGGACCGAAAGGCTGTGGCTTGATCACCAGGATATCGATATCTGAGTCGGGCCCGGCAGTACCAGTTGCGTGTGATCCGAAAAGGATGATGGCATCCGGATCGGATTCGCGTACAACGACACATGCTATCTCCCGGATGAGCTCCTGCGTTGCCTCAGCCACCGACATCGCCTCCATAGCACTGGCTCATCTACACATGATCATCTCAGCAAGTGCAGCAATAGTCAACTCACCCACTGCTCTGCAGCAACAGTCCTCAGACCTTGGGTTTCTGATTCTGCTGGGCACGAAGAGATCGGACTATGGGCGCCCAATGCGGGGCTGAACACGTCGCTCCGGATAGCAGACAATGTATATGCGTCGTGTGCTGCGTGTCGCGTGCTGCGTGTTCGTCACTACAGGTGGATTTAACTGGCCTTTTGGTACGCGCTCATATCGTGGACGGGTTTTCACAGATGTATCGCGAATCCGGGCTATGGGTGATGCATGCCGCGATGCATATCCGTGTAGAAGCGGACGATAGGATGGTCTAGTGAGTGCAGCGGCGTATGATGGGGCTATCTGGCTGGTACACGGGACTTGGCGCTGGTACATGACAGGGGTGGATCTGTTTCACGTGTGGTTGGGTTGGCCACGGATTGTGAACTATTTGACATCCTCCCCGGACTAAAGTCCGAGGATTCCTGGGAGGCTCCCTAGGCTGGTCGGCAACTATCTTGGCCCAGGCCGTTTCCGTCCAGGCTTCATCGATGTTGCCATGGGGGCCAAGTCAGTGGCCCATCCTGGCTACGTTCCCTTGCGGTTGCCGTGCCAGGCGGCGATCCTGGCAGACTAGGCTGCCGCCAGACCGCTAATTGCTCTCGCGATGTTTGCGGCGCCCACGGAGTCCGCGTGCTCTGTGTGGCCGCAGGCGGTGCACTTGATTCGACCTTGGTGCCTGCGAGGCTGGCCCGTAGACGATGGACTGCTTGAGTTGGTAGTAACTCCAGGAATGAAGCGGACGGAGATGGAGAGCGCCAGGTGCCAGCGCCCACGCTTCTCATACAGCTTAGCTGCTCCTTGCTTGACGATTGCGCCGAGCTTGGCGAGCAGTCGCCTGCAGCGGCAGGTCGTCCACTGATGGCACACCCTGGCTGATGTAGCAGATGTGGATTACAGCATTCTCAAGCTCTCTGACATTGCCCGGCCATGGATAGGCTTTGAGGATGCTCACCAGTCCTTGTGGAAGCTCCACGATCCGCTGCTTGTCGGTGTTGAGGAAGAAGGGGAACGTCTTCTGAATGGTCGCGGAGAGGCTACAGAGCAAGTGGGAGTACGCTGAGCCGGCAGTAGAGGTCGTGCCGAAGCCTTCCTCCCATCCTGAGGTCTTCGAGGGGCGCCTGAGTGGCGGCGATCACACGCACATCTACGGGAACAACCCTCGTGCCGCCGATCCGCATCACGTCCAGCTCTGCAGCACTCGCAGTAGGCGGGCCTGGAGGCCTATGGGCATTTCAGCTACTTCGTCCAGAAACACCCTTCCCAGATGGGCAAGTTCAAATAGGCCTGGTTTCCCGCCTCGACGCGCACCGCTGAAGGCTCCCCCCTCGTAGCCGAACAGCTCACTTTCAAGAAGAGTTTCGGGCAGGGCAGCGCAGTTTACTGCGACAAACGGTTTGTTGCGCCGCTCGGAAGCTGCGTGAATAGCCTGAGCGAGGAGTCTTCTCCGCGTTCCGCTCTCCCCGAGTATGTCGGAGAACGAGCACTTGACGACAAGACTAGCCGCCGCATACTCCGACGCTCCCTGACGATACTGGACCGCATATGCGTTAAGCCCACGTTCCGCATGTAGATGTTCCTTTTTCGGCATTTGGGGGCTGCTCTATGCATCTCAGTTGGAGGGCAAAGTGGCCTTATACAGGAATATGAGTCAGCGATGCGTTGCAGCCAGTGATCTACTGGCCCATGTCAACGCATCGCATTCCCACGCTATTGTGTTCGTCGGCCTGTGTATCGACCTGAGCTAGCCTGATGCAGCTAATGGCCTAAAAGTGCGCAGTGCAGCCAAACAGAGGGCGCACCTCAACTCCCAGGGCGCGCTGGATATCCGCATTGGTGACCAATTGATCTACTGCCCCTTTGAGAGCATTCTCCAGCATTTTCTGGGGTTTGGGCATGGAGCCCGCGAACACGGCGAAGTTGTGGCGGTATGTATCAGCGGCTATGAGGTCGCCTTCCCAAAGGATCTCCCTGCCGCTGGGACTAGCTATCACTACGTGGAGATTAACGTTGGCGGTCATGTTGGCTCCCACAAAGCCCAGAGATGACCCTGTGTAGTTCTTGGGCTGACGCTCAACCCAACACGCGCGGATCTTGCCACCCAGAGCCAATTCAGTGGCCACGCTGCGCAGGGTGTCGGGCGACAGGTTCCATCCAGACGAACGCACCACTGTAAAGCCTTGGGCCTCCAGGTTTGCGGTAACCACATCTGTCACGATTCGCGCAAGAGGGCGCGCTGTCTGATAGCGCTCGGTAATAGCGCCCGTTTCGTTGTACTCGCCGCCCACTATGGCCTGTTCAGGGCGATCATCCTGGAACTCGAATACCGTGATCGAACATGGCCTCTCGATAGGCTGTGTGTCCGGCGGCGCATAGCTCAACTCCCAACCCTTGTCGAGCGCCACAGCGCTACATCCCGCCAGCATGGCCCCGACCGCTATGATAGCGGCACACGCCAGCCACTTGGACGCCTCCCTCATCTCAACCTCTCCTCAAGTACCGAACTCGGCCCTAGATCATGCTGCTCAGATCTCAGAGCCTTGGACATCATTCGGTAAAACTCGCGCATTTCCTGCCCCTGATACCACTAGTGCGTCATCAGTGTCAGGCGAAAGCCGCTTCGTGTACCAAACTCTCCTTATCGCCATTCCCGTGGATGGCAGCATTTCCAGACGCGTAGAAAGGCTGTGAATCCGGACCACACATCACGTCCACCATGTAGAGCCCGCTCAGCTTATGGAGCAGGGGCCTGGCCCACTCAGTCCAGATGCCCTGTCCACGATAGTCAGGAAGCACCTCAAGCAACGGGATGCAGGCGGCCAGTTCACGATCGTGTGCGAGGCGGCCTATAGATAAACCGATTCGGCAATGACCACAGAGGAACCACGCGCTCCATGTCCGAATCCACGATTTGCGCGCAGCAGGTGGGGTCGTTCGCCAGAGACAGCACGATTCCGCCCGCTGCGGATCACCCAAATGGATTCTCGAATCGCACGCCTTCGATCACGCTGCCGCTGGCGAAGTCTTCGCTGAGTACCACTGGTATCTGATTCAGCTTTGCCGTTGCCCAAACTTGGGCGTCCCAGAACGACATTGCGTGGTCTCGGACGCCTCTCGCAGCCTCAAGCACAATGAAATCCGTGATTATGCCACCTGCCATGTTCGCATATCTCGCGCAAGCGACCGGACCGCCTGTTCCACGCTGAGTGGACTGCTCAACTTGCGGGTAAGCACCACAAACGTCTCTGCCATGATCTGTGTGCTTACCACGCCCGTCTCGCGCTCCGCCAAAACATGTAGCAGATCTAGAGTGCGCCTCTGTCTCTCCGGCTCGGAAACATCATAGGCATACACGAGCACGTTGGTGTCTATCAGTGCCCTACCTCTCATGGAGATCATCCCTCTGCCACGTTCTGCCGCCCGCGAC
>CAYZHL010000053.1:0-12267 GCA_964478095.1 uncultured Clostridia bacterium
ACCGTGTACGACATGTGCAAGGCGGTCGACAGGTCGATGACCATAGGCGACCTCAGGCTGGTGTTCAAGTCAGGGGGCAAGAGCGGCGTATTTTGCCGCGACAACGACGGCCCGCCTGGCGATGGGCTTAGCCGTGAGGATGGGCTGAGCTCTGAGGATAGGCTTAGCCGTGAGGATAGGCGGCGCCGTGAGGAGGAGCAGTAATGGAAGGCCAAGTCATAGCAGTATGCACAAGCAAGACAAAAGGAGTGCCCAAGCAGGCCGTGGGCAGCGCAGTGCTTGTGGAGAACCACGGCCTTGACGGCGACGCCCACGCCGGCCGGTGGCACAGGCAGGTCAGCCTGTTGGCTGAGGAGAGCATAGCCAAGATGCGCGCCAAAGGCCTCGACGTGGGCCCCGGCGCTTTCGCTGAGAACATCACCACACGCGGGCTCGATCTTCCGAGCCTCCCCATTGGAACTCGCCTGGGAGTCGGCTCCGAGGCCTTGCTGGAGGTGACCCAGATCGGCAAGGAGTGTCACGCCAAGTGCGCCATCTTTCAGCAAGTCGGCGAGTGCGTGATGCCCACTGAGGGCATATTTGCAAAAGTGCTGCATGGCGGAGCCGTCGCGGCCGGCGACCGCACTCGCATTCTGCCCGCTATCAATGTCGGAGTGGTGACTATCAGCGACAAAGGTTCCCGGGGAGAGCGGGAGGACCTGAGCGGGGCCGAGATACAGAAAGCCGTGTCGAACATGGGCATTGTGGCTGAGCGAACGATCGTTCCCGACGAATTCGACGCAATAGCCGAAGAGCTCCGCCGCATGGCCGACAAGCTCAACGTCAACCTGATTCTCACCACAGGCGGCACCGGGTTTGCCCCTCGCGATGTGACCCCTGAGGCGACTCTTTCCGTCCTCGACAAGCTGGCCCCCGGCATTCCGGAAGCCATGAGAGCAGCTAGCCTGGCCAAGACCCCCCATGCCATGCTGAGCAGAGCCATTGCAGGCATACGCGGCCGCACGCTCATTGTGAACCTGCCGGGCAGCCCCCGGGCCGTTCAGGAGTGCCTGGAGGTACTGATGCCCGCACTGCCTCATGCTATCGCGATACTGGTCGGCGAAGGCGGAGAGTGCGCCAGATAATCCAAAGACAGATAGATAGGACAGATGAATAAGCTTGCATCATTCGCGCATGGAGCCTATAATAGGCACAATACGCATTTGAAGGATTTTATTCGAATTTCATCGAAGTCTACGTGAATGAGTAACGACGAACGGCGCAAGCGCGGCGGATGTCTGAGGAGGAGATCATAAGTGTCGTCGGTGATGCCCGAATGCTGCCGGCAACAGCGAGAACCTGCTGGTATGCCGCTGCTCGAAGTAAGGGATCTCAAGACCTACTTCTACTCAGAAGATGGCGTAGTGCCTGCTGTCGACGGTGTCAGCCTATCAATTGAAAGCGGCCAGACGCTAGGCGTCGTCGGCGAGAGTGGGTGCGGAAAGAGCGTCATGTCACTATCGGTGATGCGGCTCATTCCGACTCCGCCCGGAAAGATCGTAGGCGGTGAGATACTGTTCAAAGGGCAGAACATTCTGGAGAAAACCGAGGCTGAGATGAGGCGGATCAGGGGCAATGAGATATCCATGATATTTCAGGAACCCATGACCAGCCTCAACCCGGTGTTCACTGTAGGCGACCAGATATCCGAAGTCATTACGCTTCACCAGAAGGTTTCTCTGAGGGAGGCCCGCGACCGAACCGTCGAACTGCTGAAGCTTGTGGGCATTCCGTCTCCCGAAAGACGCGTTGACGATTACCCCCACCAGATGAGCGGCGGCATGAGGCAGAGGATAATGATTGCCATGGCCCTGTCGTGCAATCCGACTCTCCTGATAGCCGACGAACCCACCACAGCATTGGATGTCACCATCCAGGCACAGATACTTGACCTCATGATTGAGCTGCGAGAGAGGCTCGGAACTTCCATAATGCTGATAACCCACGACCTTGGCGTTGTTGCGGAGATTGCCGATGAGGTTGTGGTCATGTATGCGGGGAAAGTGATCGAGAAAGCGGATGTCGTTACGGTGTTTAAGAACCCGGCCCATCCGTATACCATTGGTCTGCTTGGATCGATCCCCAAGCTCCATGCGACATCGAGTAGGCTTCAGGTGATCCGTGGAGTTGTCCCCAATCCTGCCAACATGCCTCGAGGCTGCCGATTCTACCCAAGGTGCAACCGGGTTCAGAAGGTGTGTCGAGAGAAGGAACCGCCCCTTGTGGCTGTCGGCCAGGGCCACCAGGTCAGATGCTGGGATGTTGGGAGGATCTGTAATGAGTGAACCATTGCTCGAAGTGAAGGACCTTGTAAAGCACTTCCCGATCAAGAAGGGGTTCATCCCTTCGAGGCAGGCGGAAGTAGTGCGGGCGGTCGATGGGATCAGCCTCGATGTGTACCGAGGCGAGACTCTCGGGCTGGTGGGGGAGAGCGGTTGCGGCAAGTCTACCACAGGCAGGCTGATACTGAGGTTGATCGAGCCTACATCCGGGTCTGTTTCTTTCGAGGGTCGGCAGATACTCTCGCTTGACGCGCATCAAATGCGTGAGCTGCGCCAGAAGATGCAGATCGTCTTCCAAGACCCGTATGCGTCCCTAAACCCCAGGATGAGCGTTGGAGACATCATTGCAGAGCCTCTTGAGGCTCATGGTCTGGCGCGGGGGAAGGCATTGAGCCGACGTGTGGAGGAGTTGCTCGAAATGGTGGGGCTGGCGTCTTATCATATGAAGAGATACCCACACGAGTTCTCCGGAGGTCAAAGGCAGAGGATTGGGATAGCCAGGGCACTAGCAGTCGACCCCGTGCTAGTGGTGTGTGATGAGCCGGTATCTGCTCTCGACGTGTCCATTCAGGCGCAGGTCATAAACTTGCTGCAGGATCTCCAGGACCGGCTGGGCCTCACGTATCTCTTCATTGCTCATGATCTCAGCGTGGTTAAGCACATCAGCGACCGAGTGGCGGTCATGTATCTCGGCAAGATAGTCGAGATCGCGCCCAAGGATAGCCTGTATGACGATCCAAAGCATCCGTACACCGAAGCGCTCTTGTCGGCGGCGCCGATTCCAGACCCGGAGAGGAGACGACAGAGGATCATCCTCGAGGGCGATGTACCCAGTCCCGTAAAGCCCCCTAGCGGCTGCAGGTTCCACACGAGATGCAGGTACGCCCGGGATATTTGCTCTGACCGTGATCCTGCTTCGAGGGATGTGGGCGATGGGCGCCGCGTGGCATGCCATTTCCCTCTTTCCTCGCGCGGCGATTCGGATAGCGGACACCAATTCAAGGATAAGGAGATGAACTAGCCAATGCGCGTGTATCGATTCGTACTCGTCTCGCTGGCCCTAATTGCGCTGTTTCTCTGCCCGTTGGCAATCAACGCAGCCCCACCGGCTTTACCCAAGGATGTGGTCGCGGGCGATGCAGACGCCGAGGCGATTCAGTTCGTAATCGGCAAGAGCCTGCTTGTTCCAGGATCAGGGAATGTCTTTGGGCCGGACAATGCCGTGACTCGTTCGGAGTTCGCTACTGTGCTCGCAAAGGCGCGCGGGATTCAAGCCGTGAAGCCGAGCGCCCCGACCTTCTCCGATCTGAAGGCGTCTGATTCTAGCTATCCATATGTTGAAGCTCTGGTGAAGGCAGGAGTGATACCTGTCGCATCGAGCAAGAAGTTTGAGCCCGAGGCCCCGGTAAAGCGTGCCGACATGGCCGTGTGGATCATCAATGCTTTGGGCCTTGCCAAGGAAGCCGCTTCGATCAAAGAACCAGTATTGATGGCGAATGACGAGGACAAGGTCCCTCAGCACGCGATTGGCGCCATGACGTTGGCCTACAGGTCAGATCGACAGCTTCTCGGATACCGTCGCGGGCGTCTTGCGGCGCCTACGGAGGGCGCTACCAGGCGCGAGATCGCCAAGGCCATATACATGATGATGAACCCTCCCAAGCGCGGCGGGACTATCGTTACGGCCTTCACTGCTGAACCGCCGGGATTCAACACCCTGGTCACGTCGTCGGGGGCAACCTGGACGATTGACAACATAATCGGAGACGGGAACACCGGCAGCGATCAGGATGGGTTCTACTTCCCCAGAATGATTAAGAGGCTTCCATCCGTCGAAAACGGGCTTGTCAAGATAGCTAAAGACGGGAAGATGGAAGTCACGTTCGAGATGCGCCGCGGCATGAAGTGGCATGACGGCAAAGAGATAACTGCAGACGACGCCATTTTCCAGCTCACGGTCATGCAGGATTCCGACGTGCCCGTCTCGGCGAACTACTTCGAGATGAACGTCAAGAAAGCGGAGATCATTGACAAGTACACGTTCAAGATCTATCTTGACAGGCCTGATGCCAGCGCTCTGTTTGGTTCGTCAGTCTATGCGTACTACTACGGCTGGTTCCAACTGCCGAAGCATCTGTTTGAGCCGCTGTACAAGGCCGCCAAGAAGAGCGGCGATTGGAACAAGTTTGTCCAGGAAGTGACCAAGAACCCCGTCATGTCCGGCCCGTTCAAGCTGAAGGAGTCCAAGCCGGGCGAATACGTGATTCTCGAGGCTTTCGACGGCTACTACATGGGCAGGCCGAACATCGACCAGATACTCATCAAGATCATCCCGGACACCAGCGTGGTCAATGCCTCGGTGATAAGAGGCGACATCGACTTCGGTCGCTACACCCTCACGCTGCGCGATGCAATCAAGCTCTCCACAGAGCACAGCGACAAGTTCGACGTTACCTTCACGCCCACCGTAGCGCCTGACTACTTGCTTCTGAACTTCTGGGATCCCAAAGATCTGTCGAAGCCGCACCCCGCGCTCTCTGATATCAGAGTGCGGCAGGCCATCATGTACGCCATAGACCGAAAGGCAATCAACAACGTGGTCTATGCCGGCAAGGGAGATGTGACCGATGCCTGGATCACGCCGCTGCACATGATGCGCGACGCTCTGGCGGATCCAAGGGTGACTAAGTACTCATACAATCCCGCGAGGGCCAAGGCCCTCCTGGCGGAGGCCGGATGGAAGCTCGGCAAGGACGGTATTCTTGAGAAGGACGGGCTCAAGTTCAAATACACCCTACTTGGCCCCGCCGGTTCCAAGGAGACTGAGATGACTGAGCAGCTGATACAGAAGATGCTGAAGGACGTCGGGATCGCAGTCGAGATCGATAACAAGCCGGCCCACGTCGTTATCGGAGAACTCGAGCCGCACAGGCAATTCGACATGGGCATGACCGGATGGGGATATGGCGTGTCGGACGAAGCGGCGAACTACTGGGATTCCGAGCTGATACCGTGCGACGAGAACTCGTGGGGCGGAGTCAACCAGGTCGGATGGATAAACGCCGAAAACGATAGGCTGGTCCGAAAGGCTGTCGAGACTCTGGACCCTGCTGTCAAGACCGAGCTGTACGTGAAGCACCTGGCGCTGTGGACGAAGGAGCTGCCCGCCATACCGTTGGTTGCCGCTCCTGCCAACCACTTTGCCAAGAAGACGATCAAGAGCTTCGCGTCTGGATACGACAACGGTCTGGGGTGGGCCATCCAGAACTGGTATATCCAGAACTGAACCCATCGCAACTGAGTTGACACTAGAGGTGAACAGATTGGCTTTCAACGACATGCTCGACGATCTGCTAAAAGGGGTACCAGACTACACGCGCTTCTACACCGTGAATGAGCTCGACCGGAGGTCCGAGGCGCTTGCAGCCAAGTACCCAGATGCAGTGGAACTCATAGACCTTGGGGCGTCCCGTAACGGGACGCCCATCCGGAGCCTCAAGATCGGGTCAGGGGAGAAGGTTGCCCTCATGTTCGGCTGCCCTCACCCGAACGAGCCCATCGGCGCCATGATGCTCGACTACGTTTCGGAAAGGCTTGCGGCCGATGCGGACCTCAGGCGCGAGTTGGACTACACTTGGTACATTATCAAGTGCATCGATCCTGATGGGACTCAGCTGAACGAAGGATGGTTTGCCGGGCCATTCAATATCGAGACGTACGTGAGGAACTTCTACAGGCCCCCTGGATACCAGCAGGTCGAGTGGACCTTTCCGATTCGGTACAAGACGCTCGATTTCAACCGTCCGCTGCCGGAAACGCAGTGCCTTATGAAAATAATCGACAATGAGAGACCGCGGTTCATGTACTCGCTCCACAATGCCGGATTCGGCGGAGCGTACTGGTACATCACCGGCGCAGTGCCCAAGCTGCACGGTCGCTTTCATGAACTGGCCGGCAGGCACGGCATCCCGCTCGCGCTCGGAGAACCGGAGGTTCCATACTGCGAGAAGTTTGCGGATGCCGTGTTCGGCCTGTTTGGCGTAAAGGACACCTACGACTACTACAAGGAGCACTCAGGCATGGAGGACCCGGCTGCCATGATATCGGGCGGTTCGGGTAGTGACGAGTACGCGCTGACCGTGGCGGGCACCTTCTCGCTTGTGTGTGAGTTACCCTACTACTACGATCCGCGCATTGAGGACATGAAGCCTATCGACAAGAGCCGAAGGGACTCGTTCCTTGCGCGCCTTGACGCGTCGGAGAAGCACTGGAAGTATGTAGGCGAGATGCTGGCCAGGATAGAGCCGGAGCTGTCGAGGAAGGATTCGCCGTTCTATGACGCCATATCCGACAACCTCAAACACATACCCCCGTCGATTCAGGCTGAGAGAAACTGGGCTCTTGCGGCGGAGGAGATGGCCAGGCCAGCCACAGGCGCAGAGGACTTCGACAACATGGTGATAGCGCAGTTCTACAACATGCTTTCCATCGGAATGTTGCTGCGTCTGGTTCGAGGCGAGCTGGAGGCTGCAGGAGCAGCCGGCTCGGCCAGAAGTGTGGTGCTGGAGAAGGCAGAGACCGAGCTGGATGAGGCGGTCGCCCGCGGATGCTCACAGCTGGAAAAGGACCTTAACTACAAGGTTGTACCCATCGCGGACCTGGTCCGCATACAACTGGGCAGTGGAATGCTTCTGGCGAAGCATCTGCTCGACAGCTGATCTCACTCAGGTTGAGGTACGGGAGAGGAGGAGGCCTTCGGGGTGCGGGCGGACTCGCGCCCGCGCCCCGGGGGCGCAGTAGCGGTGGGATCGTATATCTTGAAAAGAACACTGGGAGCAGTGCCTTTGCTCCTGCTTATCTCGATCATCGCATTCAGCTTGCTCGCGCTGGCCCCCGGCGATCCGCTTCTTGCGATTCGCCTCGAGAATCCGCGCGCTGTGTCTGCTGAATCCATAGCCAGACTGCGCGAGTACTATCACCTTGACGACCCCATATACGTGAGGTACTTCCACTGGCTCAGGAGCGTGCTGGCGGGCGATTGGGGCTATTCCAGCGTGTACAAGACGCCTGTGATGGAGCTGGTGCACTCGAGAGTGTCGAACACGCTGATCCTTACCATGAGCGCGTGGCTTCTGGGGCTTCTGATAGCGTTGCCTATCGGGATGATATCTGCCTCCAAGCAGTACAGCGCGTTCGACTATGCAGTAACGTTTCTCGCGTTTCTCGGCCTGTCCATGCCGCCTGTTTGGTTCGGATTCATGGCAATAATGCTGTTCTCGGTGAAACTCAGGTGGCTTCCCATCGGGGGAGTGTCGAGCATGGTCACCGGGTCGTCCTGGGCTGTTTTCGTCGACAGGCTGGCGCATCTGATCCTTCCTATGATCGTGCTCGGGCTCGTACAGGTCGCATACTGGGTCAGGTACGTAAGAACGTCTCTCCTCGAAGTGCTGGGAATGGACTACATTCGTACTGCAAGAGCCAAAGGGCTAGACGGGCGAACGGTGCTCACCAAACATGCCATGAGGAATGCGATGATACCGGTGTTGACCATCGCAGCTCTTGACATTCCCTACTTCTTCGGAGGCGCAGTAGTGGTTGAGACCATATTCGCATGGCCCGGAATGGGGCGTCTCATGTACCAGGCTGTCATAGGCGGTGACTATAACTTGGCCCTGTGCTGTTTAATGCTGCTGGCGGTGCTCACAGTCGTATCGAACCTCATAGCAGATGTGCTATATGCCGTGGTAGACCCGCGGGTGGTGTACTCATGACCGGCTGGAGGAACGTATGGAAGAGGCTCAAACGTCATAAGCTGGCGGCAATCGGGATGGGCGTATTCCTGGCCCTCTTGGTCGCCGCGATCATCGTGCCGTGGATCAGCCCGTACGAAATCGACGACATGGACTTATGGAATCTGTTCGCTCCGCCGTCGAAAGCCCATCCGTTCGGCACAGACGAGCTCGGCCATGACGTGCTTGTGCGCATCATGTATGGAGGCCGGATATCCCTCTTCGTAGGGATCGCAGCGGCCGCGTCGTCGGCCTTCCTGGGAACACTGGTGGGCGTGGTGTCGGGTTTTAGCGGAGGAATCGTGGACGGCATCCTGATGCGTTTCACCGACCTCATGCTCTCAGTCCCCACTGTACCGGTTCTGTTGATTGGCGCGATGTTTCTCGGCGGCGGCTTGACCAACATAATTGTCATACTCACCATATTCGGTTGGATGTCCACGGCTCGCCTAGTCCGGGGCATGACGCTTTCCCTGAGGGAGCAGCCATTCGTTGAGGCTGCGCGGGCATCGGGAACGAAGACGTGGAAGATCCTGTGGAAGCACATGCTTCCCAACTTGTTCCCCATCGTTATCGTCGCTGCCACGCTGGGAGTCAGCTCGGCCATTCTCTCGGAGTCTGCGCTCAGCTACCTAGGGCTGGGTATCCAGCCGCCAACCCCTTCGTGGGGGAACATGCTGCAGCGCGCCATGGACTACATCCTCGGCGCAGGCGGCGACTATGGCCGGCCGTGGTGGCTCACGGTGTTCCCAGGGCTTTTCGTGCTCCTGGCCGTGTTGAGTGTGAACTTCATGGGAGACGGTCTTCGTGATGCGCTCGATCCAAAGATGGTGTTTCAGACGACCACAGGGGCTGCCGAACCAGCAGACGATTCGGTCGATGCCGAGCTAGGCGAGGCGGAGGAGCCAGAGTCCGTGGAGTAGCAATGGGGACCGGCCGTTGCTCTGGGCCTGGCGCCGGGCCCTGGATTCGGCCCTGGATTCGGGCCTGGGTTTGGGCTTGAGGTTGGGCCCTTAGGTTGGCGCTGATTGAGGGTACAGCATTGGGCTGCCATGGCTATGCCGTGGCAAGCGGGTTGATGACCAAATCGGACGACCAATTCAGCGCTTCTATCAGCGCCCGATCGCAGGTGTACAACCTCGTGCCTGTGAGTTCAGACAGAGCTGCGTACGATGCGTCGTAGATGGTGTACAGGCTGTGGCTGTTGGCTATTTCCCATGCACGCCTGAGTAGAAACGGAGGATGCATGTGCTGGATGCCCAGGCTTTCGAACATGTGCAGGCGCTGACGGGCGTCGTCGACCGCCAGAACTCCCCTAGCTGCGAGCTTCCTAAGCGCCGACCCCACCTCGGGCACTGTCACAAGCCGATCATTCCTTTCGTCAGCGACCCAAACCCACCTCCGACCAGCTGTTACTATATCGCAGCGTATCATATACTATCAGGTGATATCAAGTGCCAGACTTGCGTTACAGAGATCTTCGAGCGATGGTCCCGGGATTCATCCCGGGGATGAAGCGTTCCAGTCTCCGACCTAGTCGTCGACCCCTTGCTTGCGTGTTGCCTTCTGATGGCGCGTATGGGAAAACAGGAATATAGGGGAAATCAAGTTTGGCATGCATTCCGAATATTCGCTCATGTGCCGCATAGTCTGGATCCCGAAGTATCGACGGCGAACTCTCGTCGGGCAGGTAGTTGAGCGAGAGTGGGATGTGGTCGCGCTGGAGGTCATGCCTGACCATGTGCATCTGCCTGCTGCGTCACCGCCGACTGTCAGGCCTTCCGACTCACGTTGGCTGTGTTCGTGTACCCCTGCAGGCGACTGACCGGCAGGCACAGCTGCTCGCTGGACTCGGTGCAACCGTCAAGCAAGGCGCAGCTAAGCTGCATGAGAAGCGTGGGCGCTGGTACCTGGCTCTCCGTCTCCGTCCAGGTGACGCCGTGCGTCGGGACGAAGGTGGCAGGAGTGGATCCGGGCCTGATGAATTTGGCGGTAGTCAATTGCGAAGGCGAAACGTTGTTCTTCAGTGGAGACCGAGCCGCCTTCGTCCGCCGCATGGGCAAGGCCAAAGCTCTAGGCGCTATCCGCCGCATGAAGAACAAGGAAGCCCGCTGGATGAAGAACCAGGATCACGAGATCAGCCGCAAGATCGTGGACTGGTGCATCGCTTGCGGCCACGTAGAGCACGCGGACTCCGTGGGCGCCGCAAACAGCGCGGGAGCGATTAGCGGTCTGGCGGCAGCCTAGTCTGCCAGGATCGCCGCCTGGCAGAAGCGCAAAGACATCCACGTCTACGTTGCCTTGGAGACCGCAGGGATTTCACTACGGCGTTTGACGAGACTATATGGAAAACCACTATGCATTACCTGTATCGATGGGTATTCCTGGGCGTGACGTTCTCCTGTGGTGGGCCCTAACGGGGTTCTGGGGCATCCTGTCCATGTCTGAACAGGTTCTTCGAGCATCCTGTTCAGATCCTGCCTGGTTTGGCAGGCGATAATTGTCTGAATTCGCGCGGACGACGGCTCCTCCTTTTTCTGTAATCACGCCGCCGTTGAATCCGCAGGCAGAGGAGTCTGGCATAATCTGGCCATGCGCCTCTATCGCTCGAATATGCCCGAGAAGGCTTCAGACGGCCGCAGATTCTCCATGAAACGCCAAAAGTTCCCGAGTTTCTCCTGCTCCCGGTCAAAACCGGGCACTTTCTGACCAGGTCGGCGTACAAACCGTGCAGTATTGTTACAGGCGAGAGAACTCCCTGCTAAACGCGGTTTCGCTGAAAGGCCTGCGCAACACGGCTTTTCCAACAACCGGCGTCTCCGAGCGTAGGCAGGTGCCTGGCGCAAGATGTTCGCCAATCAGCAGGGCTCGCATCCTTTCCAGCGATGTGGGTAAGGCATAGTGGAAAACCACACGGTTCTGCACACTCGGGCTTTCCCGAACGTGGTCGGTGGCGGCGCTTCCCCTTTTTCGGGCAGTCGGCACTTGGCACACCCGCAGCTATAGCCTGTGGCATAACGTGGGGCTTTGAGAGTGCGTCGCCTGGAACTGCCCGTAAGGGCTATCCGACTCCCAAGACCCCCCTCCGATTTCGCCTGACAGTGGTGAACCGTACGTTTTTCCATATGGCCCGAAAGAAATCCGTACGGTATTCCATACGACCGCACAAGTCCCTGTTCAGAGCGGCTTCGGAGCTTGCGCCCTGTGTAAGGCGCCGGGCACCCGCTTGATGGGAGGAGAGTGTGAGCTCGAAGGCGAGTTCGACGCCGATGGGAGGCGCGACGTGATTATCTCGACAAGCAGACGCACGGATATTCCCGCTTTCTACGCCCAGTGGTTCATGAACAGAATCCGGCAGGGATCCTGTGTTGTGATCAACCCGTTCAACTCTTCGCAGAGATACTGCATTGACATGACCATGGAGGTATGACCCGATCATTGTCTCCAATCGCACAGACGCGCAGTTTCACAGGCGTGAGTTTGCTTCGATATCTTCAGCGCTGGAAGGCTCCACTGCTCGAGTGGTAGTGAGTCTCATGGACTTCTACGGAAAGGTCGAGCGCAACCTGGTGGAGGTGCTAGAGCGCCGGGGATGGGGGTTCGGGCGGACCGCTGGGGCTGACGAGCAGACCCGTGAGCTACTCAGGAGTCTTTGCGACGATGCTTTAGCCCACGGCCTAGAGATCCAGTCGTGCGCCGAGGCGGTCGACATGTCGGACCTGGGGATAACCCACGGCAAGTGCATCGATGACGATCTGATTCGCAGCATACGGGGTATTGAGGTGGACGGTCGCAAAGACCACGGCCAGAGAAGCGAGTGTGGCTGCGCGCCGAGCAGAGACATCGGCGCCAGCAACACATGCATCCACGGATGCAGGTACTGCTATGCAACAACTAGCCACAGATCCGCGCTCAGCCGGCACGCCAGCCACGACCCAGGCTCGCCGGATCTGGCTGGGCGGGTGCGATCAGGGGCGAAAGTGTGAAGCGACATTAGTCGGTAAAGGAATCGCCAAGGACACAAGGCCCGGCTGAAAGCGCTTCGGGAAAGGGAGGACTCGGAGCAGTAGGATCTGCGAAAGCCTGCTCCGCGTTGCTGAGGGACCCAGCGCATCCCCCCCCGAAGTGCGCCGTACGGTGTCGCTACAACCCGAGAT
>CAYZHL010000054.1:0-6372 GCA_964478095.1 uncultured Clostridia bacterium
CAGGCCTTAGGAACCACAATCCTTACACGCACCCCCTGTCGCGGGGTTCCTTGCGCTGGGCCGTCCAGCGACCTATAATGGGTAATGGTTCATAGCACTTCCTAAGCTGCGACTGGCGAGGTGAAGGGGCCCATGGGCGAGGCGGGCAAGGCCAGCGCGAACGGGGCGCGAGATGGATCCGGGATAGGCGGATCCGGGATAGGTGGATCCGGAGCACGCGGATCTGCGACTCGCGGATCTGCGAGGCGTGGGTCTGCGGCACGTGGATCTGGGACAGGCCCAGCTCAGGCAGGACGATCCCGGGCGGGCCGCCGGCCAAGGCCAAGAGGCAGGTTGGGCCTGGCTGTCATCGCTCTAGCCGCCATCGCATTGGCGGCGACAGGGCTTGCTTTGCTTCTTGCCAGTGGCTGGTTTGTGGCGGGGCCTCGCGGGGAGAGGGTAGTTGTATCCATACCCGACCGAACGCCCGCGTCGCAGATCGCCGCGATTCTGCAGCGCGAGGGGCTGATCAGCTCGGAACGCCTGTTCAGACTGGCAGTGCGCGCGTCTGGGAGGGCGTCGTCGCTCAAATCGGGCCAGTACGAGTTGTCCCGCGGCGACAGCATGGTATCGATAATCGAGCGCATATCGTCGGGCAGGGTAATGACGATCAGGATCACGGTGCCTGAGGGGATGACTGCGAAGCAGGTAGCGAAGCTCATGGGAGATCATGGGTTGGCGTCGGAGGATGACATGATTGCGCTGATTGACAGCCCTCCGGAACAAGTGCGTGCCGATTTTCCTTTCATCCATGATGGCGCGTCGCTAGAAGGATATCTCTTCCCCGACACCTATGAGTTTGCCAGCGGTGTAGGCGCCATGAAGGTCGTCCGAACCATGCTGCGACGGTTCGAGAATGCAGCGCAGGTGGCGCTGAACGCCGCGGATGCGGCTGCGGATGCGGATGTGACTGCGGCGGCGGCGGCGGATCCGACGACGACCGCGACTGCGGAGGTGGCTGAGCCCAAGGCCGTGGGCGGTCTGCTTCCAAATGGCCTCACGCAACGGGAGGCTCTCATTCTCGCCTCGATTGTGGAGCGGGAGGCGAGGATCGAGTCCGAACGGCCCATCATTGCCCGGGTTTTTCTGAACCGCCTGGCGCGTTCGATGCCGCTGCAGAGCTGTGCGACTGTTCAGTACATTCTGCCAGCTACAAAGGAGCGCCTCCTGAACAAGGACTTGGAGATAGAGTCGCCATACAACACCTACCTAGTAGCCGGCCTGCCTCCGGGGCCCATATGCAGCCCAGGCTTGGCATCGATCCGAGCGGTGCTTAAGCCCGAGCCAGGCGACTATCTCTACTTCGTGGCATCTAGTGATGGAAGCCATGTGTTCAGCCGAACCTATAGCGAACACCTGCAGGCCAAGGCTAGGATCGAAAGTCAGGCCAGGCTGAGCAGACAGGCAGGCAGATAGCGAAGAACCAGGGGGAAAGCACTTCATGACCAGAGACGTACTAGTCGTGGGCATAGCCGGCGGGTCAGGGTCGGGGAAGACCACCGTGGTGAGGGCGATATCCGAGGCTTTCGGCAACGCCGTGGCTGTGCTCGAGCATGACGCTTACTATCGAGACCAGAGCCGCCTCAGCTTGGAGGAGAGACTGAAGACCAACTACGACCATCCCTTCGCTTTCGATACCGACCTCTACATCGATCACGCAAAGCAGCTCATAGGCGGGCGGAAGATAGAACGGCCGGTCTACTCGTTCGAGTCGTATACGCGCACTTTCGACACGGTGTGCGTGGCGCCAGCCGGCGTCCTGATACTCGAGGGCATTCTGGTGCTTGAGGACGCGCGCATCCGAGAACTGATGGACATCAAGGCCTTCGTCGACGCGGACCCGGACGTACGCTTCATTCGCAGGCTGATGCGAGACGTCCAGGAGCGGGGCAGGACTCTCGATTCGGTGGTGGATCAGTATCTCAACGTCGTGCGTCCCATGCACCTGCAGTTCGTGGAGCCCACCAAGAGATACGCCGACGTGATCATCCCCGAGGGAGGTTTCAACAGGGTGGCGATCGAGCTTCTCATCGCTCGTCTTAAGTCGGCCGTGTAGGTCCGTGTAGGTCCGTGTGGGGCAGTGTGCGCCTGCGCGGTCGCCCTATTGCCAGAGCGATCCTTGGCCGGAATCACTCACCGGAAAACAGCCTCCGCCCGCTCCACGCAAGCCCCAGGCCATCGGCGGGCAGAATACTGCCGGGAGTAGCGCACGCGTTGCGCAGCAGCGGAGGGGCTACCGCCGATGAACCGCCGTCCAGCTCGCGGATCCGGGGGGCTTGCCGTGGTGCAAGCCGCCATCATCATGTGTTTCGTCGTCCTTCTCGGGCGGTGCGCCTGGATTGCGCTGGTTCACGGCCCTAGCTACGCTGTGCGCGCCGTGCAGCAGCGCTCAGTCGATGTTGTGGTCGCACGGGCCCGGGGGCAGATCTTCGACAGGGACATGCGCCTTCTCGCGGGCACGCCTAACGAACTTGCTTCCCCGTGGCCGCACAGAAGTGTTGTCGTGGTATTCCCATCGCTCATCGCGGGGCAGGACGAAGCCCTTCATCGCCTGGATGAACTCATCCCGGGCCCGGGCGTATGCGCCGGAAGTCCGCGCGTAACCAATCTCTCGCCGGCGGCCTACGCCGAGGTCGCGGCGATGGCCTGCGCTGTGCGCGGGATTGTTCCTTTATCGCTTCCATCACGCTACTTGGGGTTGGCGTCGCATGTGATCGGGGATATCGAGGCCTCATACGACTGGGCGCTCGACGGCGGCGATGCTCGCGAGGTCGTGCGGCTGATGTGCGATGCACGCGGGAAAGAAATACCGGGCCTCGGCGCGCGCAGGCTGGCCTTGGGGCAAGCTGCGGGCTGGGTAAGGTTGGCGGTGGATTCGGGCTTTCAGGCCCATGTCGAGGAAGTCCTGGACAGTCGAGCGCCCGGCATGGCCGGAGCGGTGGTGGCCATGGATCCATGGACCGGCCAGGTGCTTGCCATGGCGTCGCGGCCTGCCTTCAACCCGGATGACATGGCTAGCAGCCTTACCCAGCGAGATGCACCCATGATCAACCGGGCCATCCGTCCATACTATCCCGGCTCGATATTCAAAGTCGTCATAGCGGCGGCGGCCCTGTCTACAGGAGCAAAGAGCCCCGACTCCGTCTACACCGACACCGGCAGCATAGAAGCAGGCGGACACACCTTCAGTTGCCACGCGCGGGAACGCGGCGGGCATGGTGACATCACCTTCCAGGACGCGCTCATCCACTCGTGCAACACTTCGTTCATAGACGCGGCCATGCAGCTCGGCGCCCAACCGATACTGGATTTCGGCCGTGCGCTGGGAATCGGCGACCCCGACGTGGCCAGCGCGGCGCGCCTCCCAGGCAGTCTCACTGGCGTACTACCGCACAGTCGGACCCGGCTGGGGCCGGCTGATCTGGCCAATTTGGCACTTGGGCAATCGCTGGTGCAGATGACCCCACTCGAGGCCGCGGTGATGATGTGTGCCGTGGCCAATGGAGGTATGTCGTGCCGACCTGAGCTGGTGCTCGAAGCGTGCGGGCCTGACGGCCGGCGCGTGACTCGCGTGCCGTCCGCGCCATCACTGCCGCCGCAGGCCTTGGGTGATCGTGTGCTCCGTGTCGATGTGGCCGCGGCGCTCCGGGAGATGCTGTCCGGGGTTGCGTCGCGCGGGACTGCCAGCGCCGCGCTGAGCGGCATGGATGTGGCCGGAAAGACCGGCACTGCGCAGACCGGGCGGGTGGACGCGTCCGGAGCTCCGGTTTTCAACGCCTGGTTTGTGGGGTTTGCTCCAGTTGAGTCCCCCCGGCTGGTGGTGGCCGTTCTCATCGAAGGGCCTGAGTCTGGCGCCGCTTCCGCCGCTCCGATTTTCGGAGACATCTGCGAATACGCCATTGGCGGAGCGGGCGGACGTGCACGATGAAGCCATCCGTCTCATAAGCTGAGTCTGTATCACAAGACGGAGGTGGCGCATTGTGATCGCAAGCGGCCTGCTTGGTCTGGCGTCTTTGCTGGCCAGGGGCATCATGCTCCTGCACGCGCACGTCTCGGGGGGCGGCGCCTTCCCGCCGCCGCTGTCGGAAGAGGAGGAGCGGGAGGCGCTGGAGCGGAAGGAGGCAGGCGACGAGTCCGCCCGCGCTGTGCTGGTCGAGAGAAACCTGCGTCTCGTGGCGCATGTGGTCAAGTAATACGATGTGGTGGGCGAGGACACTGACGACCTGATATCCATCGGCACAATCGGGCTGATCAAGGCGATCAATACCTTCGACCGGCATAAGAAGACCAGGCTCGCCACATACGCCGCACGCTGCATCGAGAACGAAATCCTGATGCACCTGCGATCCGGGCGGAAAAGCCGGGGCGAGCTATCGCTGTACGACCCAATCGGATCTGACAAGGAAGGCAACGAGATCGTGCTAATGGATGTGCTCACCCAAGAAGGCGACACCGTGGCGGAGGTGGTGGAGTCACGAGTGGAGCAGGAACGCCTCGCCCGGAAGCTAGCGGAGCTGACGCCCAGGGAACGGCGCGTTCTGGAACTCCGGTTCGGCATGGGCGAATACGCGCGCCAGACTCAGCGCGAGATCTCCAAGGCGCTCGGGATCTCGAGGTCGTACGTGTCGCGGATAGAGAAGCGAGCTCTGGCAAAACTGCAAAAAGAGATGTACAGGTAGAGGGCGACGCGGCAACCTTCGCGCTCCTCCTACGCCCAATTACCCAGACAGGCTGGGGTACGTGGTATAATGAACCGTGGCGAGAGGAGGAAGACAGCCCTGATTCAGCCAGACATGCGTGTAAGAGGCGTGTGGGAGATAGACCTGGACGAGCTGTCGAGGCGCGGCGTCGCCGGCATCATCGTGGATATCGACAACACCATTGCCCCGTGGGGAGCCTACGATCTCTCCGAGCCCGTCGCCGAATGGCTCGAGAGGGCCAAAAACCGCGGGTTCGGCCTCTGCCTGCTCACCAACAATTACCGTTCGCGCGCGGACTGGTTTGCTCGCGCCCTTGGGCTGCCTGTTGTGTGCGGGTGGGTCAAGCCGTGGCGGTGGGGATACCGCCGCGCCATGCAGATCCTGGGCACCCATCCGGGTTCTACAGCAATGGTGGGCGACCAGCTGTTCACCGACATCCTGGGCGCGAGGCGCCTGGGAATACACGCAATCCTGGTGTCGCCCTTGAGCGACAGGGAACTTCCTCACACCCGTCTGAAACGGCGGATCGAACGATTCCTCCTGGGCAAGAGGGACGATAGCTGATGGCGGCCAAGTATGCGCAGATCGTAGTGGATGTGCCCGTCCGTCGAGTAGACAAATGCTATGATTACCTCATACCGGACCGGCTCGAGGCTCGAGTAGAACCGGGTTCGCGCGTGCTGGTCCCATTCGGGGCACGAAATGTGGAGGGGTTCGTGGTATCGCGGTCGGCCGAGCCCGCAGTGGATAGTGTCAGGGAGATCATCGACTGCGTGACAGACGCTCCCGGGGTGCCTCGCGAACTGCTGCAAGTGTCGGAATGGATGGCTGATACATATGTTTGCCTGCTGATAGAGGCCCTGAGAGCCATGGTACCCTCGGGCACCAGGGTAGAGTCTTCGGTGATCGTGCGCCTCGCGGGCTCTGAAGACGATGCTCGGCGAGCCAAGATAGACGCCGCCGCGCGCAGGGTTTTCGATTACCTGGCGGAGTGTGGGGGTAGTGCCGCGCGCGACGAGATCGCTGCCGCTTTGGAGGTGACCACCGTGTCGCGCCATGTGGCAGCGCTGACCCGGGCCGGGTTGGTCGAGGTGGACACGGAATGGGAACGTCCGAAGGTCCGCGCGCGCCGCGTGAGAGCATTCCAGGTTGCCCCGTCGGCGGGTGACCCCGCCGGGATCGCTCGGCGACTGGCCGAATCGAGCCCGGCGCAGGCTGCGATAATGAGAGTGTTCGCGTCGGCGCTTCCCCGAGAGGCCGACGGCAATCCTGATGGACCCGATACTGACCGGGCCGATACTGACGGAGCCTGTTCCGGCGCCGATGTTGATCCTGGCACTGATGCTGGTGCGGGGGCAGGCGCCATCCCCAGGGTCGAACTTCTCAAACGCGCAGGCTGCTCCGCATCCGCTCTGGACGCCCTAGTGCGTGCGGGGTTGCTCCACCCTACCGAGGTCGTGGCCTCGCGATCGCCGATGGAAGGGTGGTTGGCGGGCCGCGCGCCTGCGCCCGTGCCTGTGCCTGCGCCTGCACTCGAGCTTACCCGCGACCAGGAGCGCGCGGTGGAACGCGTCACCGCGCGGATAGACTCAGGCGGCGGGGTCGTTGTGCTGCACGGGGTGACGAGCTCCGG
>CAYZHL010000054.1:6427-8801 GCA_964478095.1 uncultured Clostridia bacterium
TCGAGCACGCGCTTGCCCGAGGCAGGCGCGGGATACTGCTCGTCCCGGACATTGCGCTCACTCCTCAGATGGTGGACAGGGTAGTGGCAAGGTTCGGCCCCGAGCGAGTGGCGGTGCTTCACAGCGCCCTTGGCGCGGGCGAGCGCCTGGACGAGTGGGAGCGAGCCCGAAGGGGCCAGGTGGACATCGTTGTTGGGGCCAGGTCCGCGGTGTTCGCGCCCGTGCCGTCGCTTGGGCTCATAGTGGTGGACGAGGAGCACGATGGCTCATACAAACAAGACGAATCGCCGCGCTACCATGCACGCGATGTCGCGGTGTTCAGAGCGGAACGTGTCGACGCAACGGTAGTGCTTGGCTCGGCGACACCATCCCTTGAGACATACAGTAGGATCGAATCGGGCGAGTACGAGGTGATCGAGCTTCCCAGGCGCATCGACGACCGACCAATGCCCGACGTGGCCGTGGTGGACATGCGGTCCGAGCTGAAGGCGGGGAACCGCACTATCTTCAGCCGTCTTCTGAAGGCTCGTATTGAGCAGACGCTTGACCGCGGGCAGCAGGCGATCCTCTTCATGAACAGGCGCGGGTTTTCTACATTTGTCCTGTGCAGAGAGTGTGGTCACGTGATGACCTGCCCACACTGCGATGTTTCGCTGACGCTCCACGGCTCGGGGTCGCGCCGGTCTGAGCTGGTATGTCATTACTGTAACCACACAGAACGCGCCCCTGATGTCTGTCCGTCGTGCGGCGGCACGCATATCCGGTATTTCGGCGCCGGCACCGAGCGGATCGAAGACGAGGTCAAGAAGTCCTTCCCCGAAGCGCGAGTCGCGCGCATGGATGTTGACACCACGCGGCGCAAAGGGGCGCACCGGGCGATACTCGGTGCGTTCAGGGCCGGGCACACCGACATTCTTGTGGGAACACAGATGATTGCCAAGGGTCTGGATTTTCCCAATGTCACTCTGGTGGGGGTGGTGTCGGCCGACACTGCCCTGAATCTGCCCGATTTCAGGGCGGCGGAGCGGACTTACCAGCTCATTTCGCAAGTTGCCGGCAGGTCGGGTCGTGGGGACGCCCCCGGGACTGTGGTTGTGCAGACCTATAGCCCGGAGCATTACAGCATCGTGGCGGCAGCGTCCCACGATTATCGGGCATTCTATGAGGCTGAGATTGCGTCAAGGCGAGAGGCAGGATATCCGCCCGCCCGCCAGATGGCCCGGATTCTCCTCAGAGGGATTGACGAATCGGCCACTGCGCGCTACGCGGGGGTCATCGCCCGGGCCTGCCGTGAGCTTAGCTGCGTGTCAGACGGCACTGTCGAAGTGCTTGGCCCGGCGCCGGCGCCCATTCCCCGGATTGCCGGGAAGTACCGATGGCATCTGCTGCTCTTGTCCGGGAATCCCAAGGCGCTTCGCGAGGCGGCCAAGGCAGGATGCGCCGCGCGTGAGGCGGGACGCGGTGTAGGCGGCGCAGGCGGGATCACGGTGAGCCTCGACATTGAACCGTCGGCAGTTCTGTGATCCGCGGTTTGTGATGGGCCGCTTTGTGATTCGCGGTTTTGCGATTCTGCACGGCGCCCATTGATGCGCTATAATGTAGCAAGGCAACATACCATTTTGGGAGGCTGCTGATTCTGGACGAGCCCACCGTCGGCATCGATCCGGTGCTTCGCCAGAAGGCTGCGCCGGTGGCTGTGATCGACGATAGAATGCGCCAACTGGCTGCCGACATGCTGGAGACCATGTACAACGCTCCAGGGGTGGGGCTGGCTGCGCCGCAGGTGGGCGTGGCGGTCCGGCTCATAGTTGTAGATGATGGCTCAGGGCCTCACACGCTCTTCAATCCCCAGGTGGTGTCGCGCCGGGGAGAGGTGTGCGAGGAGGAAGGATGCCTGTCAGTTCCGGGGATGGTCGGGAAGGTCAGGCGGGCTGCCCAAGTGGAAGTAGAAGCGTATGACAGGGCGGGCAGGAGAGTCCTGGTGCGCGGCGACGATTTGCTGGCGATAATCCTTCAGCATGAAACCGACCATCTAGACGGGGTACTCTTCACCGACAAGGCGGAGAGCCTGAGGCGTGCCGAGAAGGCTGGCGAGAACCACGAGTCGGAAGCGGAGGGCGAGTAGCCGTTGCGAGTGGTGTTCATGGGCACTCCCGAGTTTGCCGTGCCCACTTTGAAAGCTCTGGTTGACGCGGGGCATGATATCCTGTGTGTCGTCACACAGCCCGACAGGCCTGCCGGACGCGGGCATAAGCTTGCGCCCCCTCCTGTGAAGGCCGCGGCGCTCGCGAGAGGGTTGCGAGTCCTGCAACCGGAGAAGGTGCGGGCGTCAGGCTTTGTGCAGGCCATGCGCGAACTCGCGCCGGACGTAGTC
>CAYZHL010000054.1:8848-10047 GCA_964478095.1 uncultured Clostridia bacterium
TGATGGTCACTCCGGTCATGGAGTCCCCGTGGAGCGTTGCTTGCTCAACGGGGACTCCATGACCGGAGTGACCATCATGTACATGGACGAAGGATGGGACACGGGCGACATAGGCATTTGCCGGGAGTTCGCGGTGCCTCGCGACCCCTGCGCCAGCGCCGGATGGCTTGGCGAGTCGCTGGCCCGCATAGGCGCGGAACTGATGGTTCGGTTTCTTCGTTTGCTCGAAGAGGGGCGAGCTCCCCGCATTGCACAGGATCACTCCATGGCCAGCTACGCGCCGAAGATCTCTCGAGATGAGTTGGAGATAGACTGGCGCCGCAGCGCATCGCAGCTGTTCGACACAGTGCGAGGGCTGGCGCCCGACCCAGGCGCGCGCACTACGCTAGACGGACAGCAACTGCGAGTGCTGTGCGTGCGCGAGCTGGGCAGGGAAGAGGCGCAGCCCCAACCTGGATCTGAGCTGCGGCCGGCGCAGGGGTTGGAACCTGGGCAACCACTGGAGCAACCACTGGAGCAACCACTGGAGCAACCACTGGAGCAACCACTAGAGCAACCACTAGAGCAGCCACTGGAGCCAGGAACGATACTGCTCGGACCAGGCGGCAGTGTGGCAGTGGCGTGCGGCGAGGAAGGCCGCGACAGGATTGCGCTCGAGGAAGTGCAACCTTCAGGTAAGCGCCGCATGACCGGGGCGGAGTTCGCCCGTGGGCGGCGCATCGACACAGGCGCCCGGCTGGGCGGTTGATGGTGTGTGCAATCGAAGCAGCGTCTCGGCGAAACCGGGCTGCGCAAGGTTCGTCCCACTGATCTCGTAGATAACGTTGGGAGGTGACGCGGATGATGTACCCATTCTACTATGATCCCACTTACATTCTGGTGTTGCCGGCGTTCATCTTTGCACTGTACGCGCAGGCGCGGGTGCAGTCTGCCTTCACAAGGGGCATGAACATCCGCTCCCACGCGGGAGTTACCGGCGCTCAGGTGGCCAGCAGGCTTCTGGCGGACCGCGGCGTGGATGTGTCGGTTGAGCAGATCGGCCGACCCATGGGAGACCACTTCGACCCGCGCAGCGGCGTGGTGCGTCTGTCGCCGCAGGTCTACTCGGGAACGTCCGTAGCCGCATTGGCGGTGGCCGCGCACGAGACAGGTCATGCCATGCAGCAGCGACTCGTGGATTCTGCCATCGGGGCAGTCTG
>CAYZHL010000054.1:10057-10777 GCA_964478095.1 uncultured Clostridia bacterium
CAGGTCATGCCATGCAGCACAGCGAGGGGTATGCTCCGCTTTCGGTCAGGGAAGCTATTCTGCCCGTGGCGAGCTTCGGCTCCACAATGGCTCTGCCTCTGTTCATACTGGGCATGATCCTGGGCAGCCCCCAGATAAGCCGATTCCTAATGACTCTGGGGATATGGCTGTTTGCCGGGGCTGTGGCGTTCCAGATCGTGACGTTGCCGGTAGAGTACAACGCCAGCCGCCGTGCACTCGCGATGCTTGCAGACGGCGGCTACATTACCGACGCCGAAGCGCCCCAGGTGAAAAACGTGCTGAATGCTGCCGCACTGACGTATGTGGCGGCTGCGGCCGTTGCCCTGACTCAGTTGCTGCGACTCCTGGTGCTCAGGGGCAGCCGGCGTGACTAGGCGTCCCGATTTCCGCAGAGCCTCGGCAAGCGGCAGGGACCTTGCCACAGAGATCGTCTACACCTGCGACCAGGACGGTGCGTTCGCGCACGCCGCCTGGTCGCGTGCGTTGTCGGGCAGGAATCCTGATCCGCGCGAGCGCCGCCTCGGAATGGAGCTGGCCTTCGGCTCGATACGCCGAAAGAAGACTCTGGACTGGTGCATAGCCAAGGCGGCCGGGCGCTCGATTGAAGATATCGACCCTCTGGCTCGCTCGGTGCTACGCGTCGGCGTCTATCAGCTCCTCTTCATGTCGCGCATCCCGGCCCATGCGGCTGTATCGGAG
>CAYZHL010000054.1:10787-11278 GCA_964478095.1 uncultured Clostridia bacterium
CTGCCCGCCGGCTGGGGCATCCGGGCATCGCCGGATTCGTCAACGCAGTGCTCCGGCGCATTGCCTCGCCCCGGTTCGACCCGGGCTATCCCGATCCGGCCGACGAGCCTGCGAAATCACTCGGTGTCACGTTGTCCTATCCTGAGTGGCTTGTGGAATCATGGATCGGCGAGTTCGGGCCGGAGACTGCGGCGCGCATGCTTGAAGCGGGCAACCAGGCGCCGGCCGTAGTGCTGCGCGCCAATACTCTGCGAGTGAGCCGTGACGAGCTTGCCGAAAAGCTGGGCAGGCTGGGCGGCGCGGCGCCAACGGGCACCGATGTGAACGCCGGCGCGACCGCGGGAGTCGCGACCCAGCCCGGGCTGTACGCGCCTGAGGCGCTGTGGATAGTGGGCCCGCTGGAGTCGGTAGAATCGTTGCCGGGGTTTCGAGAAGGGCTCTTCTCCGTGCAGGACGAGAGTTCGATGCTGGTTGCGCACGTGATGGGCCGC
>CAYZHL010000054.1:11288-12186 GCA_964478095.1 uncultured Clostridia bacterium
GTCTTGTCATAGATTCCTGCGCCGCTCCGGGAGGTAAGGCCACGCACATTGCCGAGCTTGCGCGTGATGAGGCTCGGGTTGTCGCGTGCGACGTGTCGGCGCGCAAGGTGGCCCTGATCAGCGAATCCGCGCGGCGGCTGGGGCTTCGATCAGTGGAAGCCGTCGAGTGCGATGCCCGTGAGCTGCCGGCGGAGTGGGCGGGGAAGGCAGATGCGGTGCTGGTAGACGCGCCATGCGCCGGGCTTGGCGTTCTGGCCAGGCGCGCCGACGCACGCTGGCGCAAAGAGCCGGACGATGTAGTGCAGCTGGCGCGATTGCAGTCGGAGATCTTGAGCGCCGCGGCTGCGTGTGTCGCTCCGGGCGGCGTGCTTGTCTACAGCACGTGCACCGTGGGGAGGGCGGAGAATGCCGACCAGGCAGAGGCGTTTCTTCAGAACCGCCCCGACTTCCGCCCCTCGCCACTGGCGCCTCACATGCCGTCCGACGCAGCTAGGGGCCTGTGCGATGGAGACTCGTATATGCTCCAGCTTCTGCCCGGGATTTCGGGAACCGACGGTTTCTTCATGGCGCGTTTCGTACGGCTTCCCGCAGAGGTACATACCGGGCGAAACCCGCGGTCAGGAAAACCCCAGCGGGGCCGGCTGACAGAACCTTAGTAAGCCCGGGCGAAGTACACCCAGGTGTCGGTATCCTTCCCGCAGCGAACACACTTCCCCGGCCTGGGCGATCTGCCCATGGGCATGCACCTTATCGTGGCGCCGGTCTCTTCCTTGATGGAGGCCTCGCAGGCCTGGTCACCGCACCACGGGGCGTCCATGAATCCGCGGCGCGTTTCCAATATCCCCTTGAACGCGTCGTAGTCCTCAACAACCCGCGTATTGTCCTCCACGAAACTCCT
>CAYZHL010000055.1:0-2561 GCA_964478095.1 uncultured Clostridia bacterium
GCAGGGGACCACCAATTACGGTTACGGGCCGTCATTCACATGCCTTGCCCGCGTCCGCCGCAAACTCCGACACCAGCTGCTTGAACGTGCGCCCCCTCTCCTCGAAATTGCGGAACAGCCCGTAGCTGGCGCATGCCGGCGAAAGCAGCACCGCGTCGCCCGGTCGCGACGCCTGTCGCGCTGCCTCCACCGCCTCCCGGAATGTGTCTGCCCGGATGATCGCGGGCGGTTCGACCCCCGCTCTTCCGGCTGCTTCCTCAAACGCTCGCTGTATCTTGTCGGCCGTCACCCCTACGAGCGCCACGGTGTGAACCTTACCCAGCGCCAGCTGGGCCATTTCGTCAAAAGGAAGGTGCTTGTCGTAACCGCCCGCAATGCTAGAAGAGCGGCAATCGTCCGCGACGGAGTAGTCGCTATCGAGTCGTTGATGAAGATCACGCCACCCATTTCGCCGGCCGGCTCCAGACGGTGCTCCACTCCGGAAAACGCGGCTATGGCATCACGCATCGCTTCTGGGTCCGCCCCTGCCGCGGCACACACCGCAATCGCGGCCAGCGCGTTCTGGACGTTGTGGATTCCCGGTATCTTGAGGTCGGAGCGATGCGCGACAACTATGTCGCCGGCGCCCGATCCGCCTGATCTGCCTGATCTGCCTGATCCGCCTGATCCGGATCCTGCTGACCACCTCATTACCAGCTTATCACCATCGAGGAACGCACCGCGAGGCACCGGCCGCGACGCGCTAAACGACATGATCTGACCAGGCGCCCTTTCAGCCATTAGCTGCGCCACATCGTTATCTGCGCCGAATATCGCCCAGTCATCGTCCCTCTGGTAACGCACGATGTTCTCCTTGGACCAGATGTAATCATCCATGCTCGGGTGCACGTCAAGGTGGTTCGGAGTAACGTTGAGCACCGCGGCCACGCGCGGGCTGACCTCAAGCGGCTTCAGCTGGAAGCTTGATAGTTCCAGCACTATGAAGTCGTCAGGGCCGCAAGTGAGCACACGTTCGATCACAGGAGCGCCGATGTTGCCGCCTACCAGCACCTGGCGACTCGGGTGATGGCGCCGCGCATCTTCGCGAAGGATGAGGCCCGTGAGCGTAGTCGTGGTGGTCTTGCCTGAACTGCCGGTAATCCCCACTGTCGGGGCAGCCGACAGCCTGAGTACTAGGTCGATTTCGGAGCTGATGGCCACGCCGGCTCGGCGCGCGGCCTCGATTTCGGGCTGCCCCGGGTTGACGCCTGGTGAGAGGTACACGATGTCGAAGCTGGGCAGCGCATCAAGGTAACCCGGCCCCAGGAGGTATCGAACGTCTAGCCCGGCGAGGGCGCGAAGCTCAGATATGAGCGAGTCCTCCTGTTTCTGGTCGCATGCGGTGATCTGCACGCCATGAGCAGCCAGGAACCGAATCAGAGGCACGTTAGTGACGCCTATGCCCACTATAGCCGCGCGTTTCCCCTCCATCCCCTTAAGAGAGCCAGTTTGAGCGTCAGTCAGCATCACACACGCCTCCCCAATGAGCTGCCGGCGCCAGGGCAAAGAAGGCTCGCACCGAGGCCAACGGCAACTAGGCGCGCGGCGGTTTCTGCAGCATCCGCCACGCGCGGGGCTGCATTCGCGATTGCCTCTTCGATTGTGCATGGACCCTTCGCGATACTCATCAGCGCGTCGATGCCGTGCGCATACAGACCGCCAGCATCGTCGGAAACCGCGCCGGATATGATCACGACCGGAATTCCCAGCGCTTTGGCTACGTTCGCCACTCCCATGGGAGTCTTGCCGAAGAGGGTCTGGAAGTCCGTGCGTCCCTCGCCCGTGATGACCAGGGCCGCTCCCCTCATCTGCTCCCTGAGCTGAACCGTTTCCACGACTATGTCTACCCCCCGCCTCAGGCTTGCACCGAGGAATGCCATCAGGCCTGCGCCGAGTCCTCCTGCGGCGCCGGCGCCCGGGATGCCGTCCACATCGACGTCCAAGTCGCGCCGGATGACCGAGGCCAGGTTCTTCAGCGCGTCGTCAAGCGTCCTCACTATCTCAGGCGTGGCGCCCTTCTGTGGGCCATACACAGCCGAAGCGCCACGCGGACCGGTGAGCGGGTTGTCGACATCGCATGCAACTACAAATTCCGACTGAGATGCCCGCGGGTCCAAACCCGCCGCATCGATCCGCGCCAATCTCGCAAGCTCGGCGCCGCCCGGCCCGATCTCGGCGCCGGATTCGTCAAGCAGCCTCACGCCGAGCGCCTGCGCCATGCCTGCGCCTCCGTCATTAGTGGCAGAGCCGCCTATGCCGATTATGAACTTCCGGCAACCCATGTCGAGCGCGTCCTTGATGAGCTCGCCTGTGCCCCGGGTTGTGGCGATAAGAGGGTTTCGCAGGCCCTGGGGAACCAGCGGCAGCCCGGATGCCGCGGCCATCTCAATGACAGCTGTGACTCCGTCGCCAAGCACTCCGAAGAATGCGGCGACCGGCTCGCCCAGCGGCCCTGTGACATCAATGCTGACTATCCGCCCGGAAGTTGCGTCGACCAGGGATTGCACCGTACCCTCCCCGCC
>CAYZHL010000055.1:2642-12133 GCA_964478095.1 uncultured Clostridia bacterium
ACTAACTCCGCCTCGGGCCATACCCTGCGCAGCCCTTCTTCCGCGGCCTGGCACACCTGCCGGGCGGTGAGGCTGCCTTTGAACGAGTCAGGGGCTATTACTACTTTCGGTTGCTTGACCACGAAAACACCCCCGGAACGCGGAACTGAATGGAGCGATTGATCTCGATTGCGAGCCAGCTTGAGCAGGCGGTCTCTGGTGTTGATGGCAGGGTCGCGCAGAACCTCATCGAGGAGAGCCGCAAGGACACGTCTCACGCCGGGGCCAGGGCAAATGCCTGTTGCGCTCATCACGTCATGCCCGTCTACAGCCAAATCCCTGATGCGCAAAGCGGGCCTTTGGGCAAGCACGGCGCGAACCCGCTCATCCAGAGCACGTCCTTCGTCCGCGGAGCACCCTGCCAGGGCACACGCGATTCGTACGGCCGGCGCCAAGTTGGCCGCGCCGATCTGCGACGCCGCCAGTCGCAATGAATAGGAAGACAGGCCGCCGAGGCCGGCCGGATCCGAAGTCAGCGTCTGCGCGCCCCGGACTGTGGCCGCTACCTCGGCCCCGGTACGATTGGACGCACGCAGCCTGGCCATTACCTGCCGCGCGCGACTCTCGCCGAGAGGAGCAAGAAGCAAGGCGAACCGTTCTACCGGCTCAGCCGGCAGTTCGTCACACATGACGTACAGCTGCCCCCGTTCATCTCGCTGAACTTCCGCACACAGCTCCGGCAAGATGTGCAGGGTGATCCCCATCTCCTCGAGCAACTCGAGGCCAAGCGAAGGTGCGCGAGTCTTCATCATCTTGACAAGTTCATCGTATACTCGCTCCACCGATACCTGTCCTACCTGGGGAGCCAGGCAACGCGCAGCGTCGACGAGGCGCGGTTCGGCCCGAAACATGAGTTTTGCAGCAAAGCGGGCGGCACGTACCATCCGGAGCTTGTCTTCGGAAAACCTGTCCCTGGGGTCGCCCACACACCGAATGGCGCCCGCTTGTATGTCATCTCGCCCCCCGTATGGGTCTATGAGCTCTCCGGCGATGGGATCGAAAGCCATCGCGTTTATGGTGAAGTCCCGTCGGGCAAGATCGTCCTGGATAGTCGGGACAAACCGCACGTACTCAGGATGCCTGCCGTCCGGGTAAGGCCCGTCCACACGGTATGTGGTCACCTCAATGCTCATACCGCTCTCGACGACCGTGACCGTGCCGTGAGCCGCGCCGCTCGGAATCACCCGGTCAAAAACGGCCATCACCTGCTCAGGGCTGGCGGAGGTCGCCACGTCCCAATCTTCCGGTCTGGGCTCGCCCATGACCATGTCTCTCACGGCGCCGCCTGCTATGTACGCGGTGTGACCCAGCTCCTTGAGAGCTGAGACGACTTCGATAACTTGAGCCGGAGGAATGTAGCAGTCGTGATTCGATGCTCCGGCCGACATCGCCTAGACCTCCTTGCTGATGCCGTTGGTTTCCAGCGAGTTCCCATTCAGGGCCCAAGCAGCCCTCGTCCCCCTGCCTGTGGGAAGGTATAATTGAAGCGGGAACTCGTGCCTTGCGCACAACGTTGTTACCCAATTGAAGCGGATAGTCGGGCGCATATCACGTCTGGGCGGTGATGCTTTTGGTCAACCAGCAGGCACTGGCCACAACTGCACAGCACCTATCGAAGGAAGCTGAGTTCGAATCGCTCGTGCTTCGCTATCAGAACTCAGTATACAACATCGCGCTCCGTATGTCGGGCAACCCTGACGAGGCCCAGGATCTTGCGCAGGAGGCTTTCGTCAGGGCATACAGGTCGTTCGACAGCTACCGGCGAGGCACCTCTTTCGACAAGTGGCTCTACAGAATCGTGACCAACCTCTACATCGACGAAGTCCGCAGGCGCAGACGCAAGCCGTACATCGAGTCTCTGGATGAGCGTATCACAATGTCCGGAGGCGACGAGGTCGACCGAGAGATACCCGACCTGTCGCACAGCCCGGAAACGGTGTACGACCGCGAGCACCTGGACAAGTGCATCCAAAGTGCATTGGCCGAGCTGCCGCCGGAGTTTCGGATGGCGGTTATACTGTGTGATATCGAAGGGTTTTCATACGAAGAGATAGCTCAGATAATGGGCACGTCGATCGGAACAGTGAGATCGCGCATACACAGAGGACGGCGAGGGCTGCGCGAGCGCATTGCGCCTTGCTTTCCGGCGCGGTCAGGGGAGGTGAGGCCGACATGACGTGCAACATGACCCAGCGACTGATATCGGCCTACGTCGATCGCGAGCTGTCGGAGGATGAAAGGGCAAGAGTGCGGCAACATCTGGCCCTTTGCGCAGAGTGCATGGCAGTGTACGAGATGACTCTTGAGGTAAAGACGGCTCTGGGCTCGATGGCGCCTTCACCATGCCCCGAGTGCCTGTGGGAGAATGTGCGAGACCGAATAGAGGCGCTGCCCTTTCAGACTGAACTGGAGTGTGCGCCGCGGCCAAGTCCGCTGAGGGCAGTGTGGTCATTCGCGAGGTTAGTCGTCCCAGCGGCAGTAGCAGGCACAATCGTAGCCATCCCGCTGGTGCAGATGATCTTCGGGGTGAACGTATTTGGTCTGGCCGGCCCGCGGCAGCAACCCTTAGCGTCTTCCTCTCCCCCACGCCTGATGATAACCGCGCCGGCGTCGGAAGAATCGAGTTCCACTCGATACCAGGCGGTGCGCGGGGTTGCATCCGGGCAGACAGCCAGCATGTCGTCGTCATCCGGCCTGTTCGGCCTGGACGCCGCGATTCGCCGCAACGACAAAGGCAGTGAGGACCCGAGTTCGCCGGAAAGGCAGCTGGACCTGCTGCTCAGGCGAATGCAGGATTCAAGTTTGACCTATACATGGATTGGAGGGAGCACGCATGAGTGAGTCCAAGTTCAAAAAGTACCTTCCACTAATCGTTGTGGCCATCGTGAGCAGCATCATTACCTCTGTTGTAGTGGTGTCGTACGTGTTCCCAGACCGCAGAGGCAATCTGGCTGCGGCTGTGGGAACCGCAGCACCGGTATCGCAGGCCGATTTCAGGTCCGTGGCACTCCCATCCTTTGCAGACGTAGCGGAAGCGGTGGGGCCCGCGGTAGTGCGAGTTGATACTGAACGCGTGGAGCAATTCACGACAGGAGATCCTCGCATGGACTGGATGTTCCGCGGCCTGTTCAAAGGCCAGCAAGTAGTGCCGGGTACCGGTTCAGGTTTCGTTGTCAGCCCTGACGGGCACATTGTAACGAACTACCATGTGATCGAAGGGGCGCGGAAGATCGAAGTCACACTGACAGACGGACGAAAGCTCCGTGCCCAGGTAGTCGGGGGAAGCAAGGAATCCGACGTGGCGGTGATCAAGATCAACGCCAAGAATCTCCCCACAGCGCAGCTAGGCGATTCAAGTAAGCTACGGCCGGGCGACTGGGTCGTCGCTATAGGCAACCCCTACGGGTTCGACCACACAGTGACAGCCGGGATCGTGAGCGCGCTGGGCAGGAGCATAGACGATGGAGAAGGAAACACTCTGGCTACAGGCGACCTGATCCAGACGGATGCGGCGATCAACAAGGGCAATAGCGGTGGGCCTCTGATCAACATGGAGGGCAAGGTTATCGGGATCAACACCGCAATCATCCAGTACGCGCAGGGAATGGGGTTTGCGATCTCCATAAACTCTGTAAAAGACGTGCTGAACGAGATGATGACACGCAAGGTGACCGAGCAGTCCACGGACGCGCCAAGACCATGGCTCGGCATCTGGTATCAGCAGCTCGATGAGAATCTTGCCAGCTACTTGCAGTTGCCCGACACGAACGGCATTCTGATTACCGACGTCTACAAAGACAGCCCTGCTGACAAGGCCAAGCTTCAGAAGGGTGACGTTGTGCGCGAGATCAACCGGAAAGCGATAACGAAGGATCTGTCGCTCGCCGACGAGATCAGCAAGATGAAGGTGGGCGATACCGTGCTCCTGTGGATCTGGAGAGATGGCCAGAGGATGTACGTATCCGTGAAGCTCGCCGCGTACCCCGATGAAGAGCCGGAGCTTCGCTAGTACCGGTCGCTCGAATGATAGTCGATTGGGGGCCCCGCCGCGTGATCCGAAGGCGGGCCCCATATTATTCCTGTATCACTTTGCCGGGCTCACTGAATATCCGGCGAAGGAGTGCACACACTATCCACGGCGAGCAGGACAAGACGTGACGTTGCGGTTGTTGCCATGGGAACGATTCTCTCACGCACCTGCTCGCTCCAGCTATGCGTCTGGGGCCAGTTCTCACGACCGAGCAAACTTCCTGATGACCTTCACGAGTTCCTCAAGCCTCTCTTCAGTCGTTTCGGAGTCGTCATCACCGAGAATGCACTCCCGGGCGTGTTTTTCCAGAATGAGCACGCCGGTGTTGTAGAGAGCGGTCCGCGCCGCGGCCACCTGGTCAAGAATGTCGGAGCATCTCTTGCCCTGCTCAATCATGCGTTGTACGCCCTTTACCTGACCTTCTATGCGCTTGAGCCTGTTGATCACGATCTGCTTGCTCGAACCCGCCACGAACGCGCACTCCCTTTCTCTCCAAATAGTCGGCTAGTTCTGCATGACTGATGCAAGAAGGCGCCGCACCGGACGCGTGTCGCCTGCCCGCGGCCGTCCATGCGGATACGCGACGCAGTACTTGCCTGATCGGGTCCATACGGCCCTGAGCTCAAGGCCCTCAGCCAATGGATTGTTCCCCCTTTCACAAAGTGCCACATGCGTCAACCTCGCATCTAGAACGCACGCGGGTCCACATAGTGCTTCCGCCCGTTCCTCATGAACGACCGGAGTCTACCGTCTCTTTCAAGCTCGCGTAGGGCACGGCTGTGCGAGCATCCGCATGACCAGCGCGTGCGCGTCTCTTTCAAGCTCGCGTAGGGCACGGTCTATGTCGCTTTCGGCGCTTCTGCGCACAAACCGGCGAACAACATCAAGCTTGGTCCTGGGCGCCGAACAGTATTCTACAATCCCCGGGTAAAGCCTTTCCGCGCCGGACGGCAGACGCCGTCGCGGGTAGACTATGGTGTACCCTGGGTTGCCGTCGATGTCTTCCCCAGGAGTGTAATCGGCACAGGCCGGGTTGGAATGAAGCAGTGAGCGCACCGCGCGACGCGTATCTCCGCCCGCTCCTCCCGATCCGTAGCCATGGATGACCTTGAGGCATGCGCCGGGGCGCGCGCCTGCGCCAAGCAGGCTGTCGTATGCCCTTGTGAAGCAAGCTATGGCTTCTGCCGTCTTCATGCCGTGAAGATCTACCTGTAGCACATTAACCGCCCCGCCCGACAAATACCGTGAAAAAAGATGTAACGAAAAGGGGTGACGCAGTACACCTCAGGAACCATGAGCCCTGCGGCGACGACACCCCCTACCCGTATCGCTCTCATTGCCTATACTAACATACAAGGCGTGATGCAGCAATGACCGGGCGGTCACTGACCCCAGAGTCACCCAGAGTCGCCGTCCCTGGAGCCACCGCCTGTCTCACCGCCTATCATCAAGGCACTATCTTGGAGACTTTCACCCCGCACAGAGTGTTCGATACCGGGCATCGCTCCTCTATCAGGCTCCGCAGCTTATCGATACTGGCCTGCGGAGACGGCGAATCGATGATCATCCTGTACCTGATTTCCTGATAGCCGGTACGCACGTTCCTATTCTTGCCCATGAATCCATCGGGATCGAGATCGCCCTCCAGCTCAACGCGGAATCCCTTCAGCTCCACACCGCATCCACGCGCGAAAGCCGCGGCGCATATGCTCATGCATCCGCCCAGAGAGCAGAGAAGCAGCTCGACAGGGTTCATCGCCCTATCGGCGCCGCCCAGTTCCTTTGGCTCGTCCACCGCGACCTTGAACCCTCTCGCACTGCCTTCGCAGTATAGACCATTGCCCAACCAGGCCACATCTGCCCTGAACGTCACATTCGCCATCCACATCCACTCCTTGCTCCGACCGACGTGATGTGATGGTAGTATGTCCAGTGTGGATCAGCTACCGTGTCTGACACGCCGCGTCGCGCCATCCCGCTGTCCGCATGAGGGCGGAAACAGATTGGCCGGAACCTCAGGCATGGCTCGACGGTTGGACTGCGCCAGGGCAGTGAACTCGGGCTGGAGAAAGCACTCCTGCCAAGAAAAGCCGAGAGATCCCGAAGAGAAAGCCTTGGAAACGTCGAAATCACTTCTCGATGTTGTGCAACGCGGCTAGCACTGCTTATCATGCTAACAATGGGCGTATTCTGGCGGGACTACTACATTATCATCAAGTCGAAGCCGTGCTGTCAGCATCCTCGCATCGCCCCCGCGGGAACATGGAAAGGAGTCGTGATAGGGCGAACGGCTCTGCGAGCATCACTCGAAGCCCAGGCGCAACGCAAGAGGGAGGATGATCGTATGGTTTGCCAGAAATGCGGGGCTGAAAACACGGAATCGTCATTGTACTGTTCGAAATGAGGCACTCAACTAGATAAGGGTGTCGATAGTCCACCCGATGCCGAAACTCCGCAGCCCTCGCCCACGAAGCCCCGGGGAGCCAAGCGCAGCCGCGGCGGAAGCATCACGCTGATCGTAATCGCCGTTTTAGCCTTCGTGTGCATCAAAGGTTGCACGCAGAAAGACGACAGTCCCGCGGCAGACAAGCCGAGCGCGCCCACAGCCGCTCAACAAGCGAGTTCTTCGCCGTCTGCCGGCCAGAGCTATCCCAGCCAGCCCTCGGACAACGCTAGCGAGAGTCGACAGCCGGCGAAGACGATGGCCGGCATTGGAGACACTCAGCAGACCAAAGTGTGGAATATCACCCTAAACAACGCTTATGTAACCCGGGCCATCAACGAGCAGAACAACGAGTTCCTCATAGCCAGATCTTACGCAGGCGAGGTTTTCCTGGTGGTAGACGTCACATTCGAGAACCGGACGAAGCAGACCCAGTCATTCAGCTCGCTCCTTGAGTCGCCCAAGGTCGTCACCGAAGACGGCTACGAGTACACCTACGACTTCGAGGGCGCCATGGCGCTCGGGAATTCATTTGAGGACGGCGACGTGACTCCGGGCCTCAAGAAACGCGGCCAGTGGGCCTTCAAGATACGCGATGATTCGACCGACCTGTACTTCGCCATCGAGTTCTTCTCCAAGACATATACATGGTTCCTGTGCAACACGCTGCCTGACGTCTGAACAGACGCTCGCGACCGCCAAACAGAGGAACAAAGCGCCTCTTGCGGGGTAACTGCATCACTCGCAGATCAGTGGGCTGAGCAGGAAGCGATTGTTCACGAAATGCCGAATCGCGGTTCTCTGTCTGCTGATCATCCCTGTGTCAAGTGTTGCTGCCCTCGCCTATCTCGGCCGTACGGACAGGCATGGCGGCCACGCGCACAGCGGGCCACAATGGCACAGCCTAGAGAAGCATCGCAGGTGGAAGAGCCGGAACATGCCATGGCTCTGTGGAATCGGGCAAAGGTCGCTCTGGCCGGGCGAAAGCTGCCGGAGAGGTAGAGGAAGCCCCTGTGACCCCGCCCGATCGCTACAGAGCCAGGCATCGTCCGATACCGGCGGCAGCGTCACTCCCAATGGCGTTTCCAAGCGACTGAGCCACTCCGGCATCGGCATCGCCGTGGATCTATGGGCCCACGCTCTAGAAGAAGGCCGTGATGCCGCCTTCACCGCGACCGAGTCCGGCTTCAGCCCCTCGCCTGAGAAAGCATGGCGGAAATGGCAAAAAACAAAGCGCCCACAGCTGGGCGCGAGAGCGTTAGTGCGCATATTGTGCGCTAGTTACCGAATTCTGAGTCCCGTCTTCTGCTATCCATCATGGGGCCTAACTGGGAACAAAATGGAGCCGGCGAAGGGAATCGAACCCGCGACCTGCGCATTACGAGTGCGCCGCTCTACCAACTGAGCTACGCCGGCCCACTAACCTTGCGCAAGTGTTATGTTATCAGCTCTGACAGCGTGTGTCAATCCACACCTCGCTCCTGAGGAATTGAACGTGGCTGGGAATCAGATGGGCACTTGCAGGAGCCTCTCACTTTCCGGAGTTCAAGAAGCATGCTTCGGGGTCTATTCGATGCCACCGAAGGAACTCACGTCTGTTGCTCCCCCGATATTAGGCTGAGCGCCTCTTCAACCGACATGCCCTGCCCTACCAACTCGCCTACACGTCTAGTTGCTTTCAGGCTCGATAGATCGACATACCGCTTGTAGCTCATGGCTGCGTAGATTCGCCTGCCGGGCACGACAACCACTGCGCCGTAGCCAAACAGGTAGGTCTTCCGCTCTTGCCTTTCCATCTCGCTTCTGAGCTTCTCCGCGTCCTTCGGCGGACAGACGCGAGTGCGCAGATCCCCCAGGGCCTCAAGAAGCAGTTCGCGCTCGTCAATGTTGATCGGCCCCATGGCCGGTGCGACTATCCGCGGTCGGTCGTGCGACGGGTCGGAGATGTACACAACCTTGTGGCCGTAGACATGCTTCCTCTGGTCAGAATCCCAGATCCTGCCGCATCCCCCGTAGGCGTTCCCCGACGTGGTTACGATCTTCATGCCATCTGCGCCGTACACCGCGCCCCTGAGCCATTGGCGGTTCCTCATCAGCGTCACGTGCTCGTAGAACGCCCTCTTGCTTTCGGCTATGAGGATTAGCTTCAGGCGGTTACGCAGAGTATCTCTATGAATGACGCCCTCGTCGTTCTTGAGTCTGTCCTACACCTCCATGAGGTTGAAGCCCAGTTTGGCCATGAGCCGTCCGTCCGCCAGCATAGGATTGGCATACTAGATCGCTTCCAGGCCTGATAGATTCATTGCCGCGCGAAGTCCGCTGAGGCATTCCGGAGACACTCCGCTATCCCGTTTCAGATCGGGTCGGATCAACTGCAAGATACGCCAGAAACCTTTCTCGTTGAGCCAGTTAAGCAAGTGGTCGTTGCACCCGAACTTGGGCTCGATGAACACCACTTCTTCGCCTTGCTTCATTGCCTCTTCAACCCCGGACATGTCGAGCCTAAGAACCTGTTGGTGAGCCGTCGGTCTCTGTGCCTCCTTCCTCCGCTTTCTCGGGGAACTCGATTCGGTTAAGCTCAACGACCTAATCGAAGGTCCCATCGAGATCGCGGTTGATCCTCCGGATCTGCGTTCTTGCCCTGTGCAGCCTCGTATGCCTTCCGACCAGCACCTTTGCCAGATCGAGGTTGTCTTCCGGCACGTAGTCGTACCGGATCTTTCCATCTACCCGGCGGGAGATGTAGAGAGGGTCCGTCAGGTTCTCCCTGAGCACATTTGCACCCGGGCTTGCCGCATTTCCTGTACTTCTCCACGAGGCAACCGTCAGTGTAAGCGGCGGCGTCGAGCATGATGCGCTCGAGAGCTTTACGCTTTACGTTTGCGGATAGGCAAGGCAGCATGGCCTTACAGCTGGAGCAGGTTCTTCACGTTACCACCTCCCAGACTGTACCCGTATCTTTCCATTGATAGGTCAGGC
>CAYZHL010000056.1:0-3755 GCA_964478095.1 uncultured Clostridia bacterium
GCCATGGGTGTGCGCAGCGCGATATCGGAAGTGGTTGCACGCGGCGGCGAGGGTGGAATAGAGCTGGCCCAGGAAGTTCTCAAGGCGCTTTTCCAGGACCAGAACAACTTCCATCCGATCTACGATCCCGAGATGCCCATCAAGACCAAGATCGGTATCCTCGCCCGAGAGATCTACGGCGCCGATGGAGTGGTCTACACACCCTCAGCCGACCGGGAGATCGCTCGTATGACCAAGCTGGTGTTGCCAAGACCCAGCATTCGCTGACCGACAACCCGGATCTCAAGGGAGCGCCTACCGGATGGGAGCTCACAGTCAGGGAGATAAGGGCGTCGGCGGGCGCAGGCTTCCTGGTTGCCCTCACCGGCGATGTGATGACAATGCCCGGCCTGCCCAAAGTCCCAGCGGCCGAAGGTGTCGACATCGACGAAGACGGCAAGATCGTCGGCCTGTTCTAGCACCGGTTCTGCGCATCAGGCATCATCGTGCGCCGCATAGCGCCGAGCATAGCGCCGACCATGAGCCCCTGGAGAACGAGAACGAGTCTCCAGGGGCTTATTGGATCATCTGCGGGGTTGGTCGGCCACGGCCTGAAGCGCCTCAGTGAGCACCCTGCCTGTAGCATTGGCCGGCGGCCTGATTCCGAGCAACGCCGACATGGTGGGCGCAGCGTCGATGATCTCGATGGGTGTGTCGATCACCAGGCCCTGGCGTACTCCTGCTCCGCTCACAAGGAAGAACACGTCATGAGACGATGGGTGTCGAGTGTCGTGGTTCGCAGCGATACCATAGTTGATGTCTTTTGTGCTGAAGTGGTTGGGCGGCTCAGGCCATACGGCCATATCGCCTGACAACGCACTGGCGCCCGCCGTGTCGAGGGCTGCCCTATCCATCACGCCGCCCACGTACGGCTGGGAAGCGATTTCCGAAACCAATGCTGCGAGGATATCAGGTGTGAGTGCATTACGGAAGTAGATCTGTACGGCCTGGCCAGATGTCACGATCACCACATCGGTTTCCTGGGGCGCCCGAACTCCGTTCTCAACTATCTTTACCTTGAGATTGGCGCGGGTGAATATCGATACCAGCTGCATCAGGCTTGATTTGCCCCAGTATGGAGTCATGCCGTGGTCGGCGGTGAGAACAATGGCGGTTTCTTCGAATATGCCCAGTTCGCGCAGGCCGTCAATGAGTACTCCGAGCGCCTTGTCCATGCGGACTAGCTCGGCAATCATCTTAGCAGTCCATGCCTCAACGTTGAGTGAGGGGATTGTCCCATAGCCTGTGCCGTTGTGACCGGCAGCGTCCAGATCATCACCATACACAGCCAGGAAACGTGGGATCTCGGTCATGGACACCATCTTGCCTTCGGTGTTCCTTACGGGCTCGCCCCTAAGCATCTTCATGGTCTCCGATACGCGAAGCTCGAATCTGCCTCCCGGCTGGATGTAAAGATGCCGCGGATCAGAGGCTGAAGTGCCTCTGTCTTGCAGCATGAACTGCTGAACTGAGGCAGCGGAGAGGCCTGAGGCAGCAGCGACCTCGGCGATAGTCTCCGCGTTGTTTGTGCGGCCTGACGCAGCGCCCACGTTCGCGACCTTGTCATAGTAGCGGTACACATTCCCATGCGTACAGGGCCATGATCCCGTCACAATACTGGTCTGCATGGGGTTTGTGATGCTTGGGAATCCGTTACGAGTGTTTGGATAATACACGCCTCTACTCATGAGGTAGTTGAGGTTGGGAGTGCCGGGCTTGCCGGGCTGGTTTGCCCAATCGTAGTAGTCTCGGCGGAAAGCGTCCCAGTTGATGTATATCACGTACTTCGCCATTGCAGGTTCGTTCCCCCTCGTTCCGGCTGCCACCGTTGTCCCGAACGGGGCGAGTCCAATAAGCAATCCGACTAGTCCGAAGACAATGACACCCGCTATTTGTCGCTTCAATGCGTTTACCTCCTCTGGGCATCGTGTGCATCCTAGGCCGAGTTGTCCCAGCATAACCACAATACACTAGCTTGCATCGGCCTGTCTCCCGTTATTGACTGGCAATAGCCCAACTGATATATTTATTATGAACAAAGTGACGGGAAAGTGGAAGAGGCGGATTGCATTTCATCTCAAGGATTAAGGGAGGTAACCATGATGAAGACGTACCTAAGGCTCCTTTCGGTGCTTGTGATGGCATCATTGGCGATGCTGGCGGGAGTTCCTGCAATGGCCGGAGAATACCCTGCGCCCAGGCTGTGGGAGCACAACACCCCCGGCGTGGATCGGATGCCCTTTGTGTATGGCGACACTCTCTACTACGTTCGCGACTATGACATATACTGCTCAGTGTGGGACAATGCTGCCCGCGCATGGTCGGAGCCTAAGCCGGTTCCCGGTCCCATCAACACCGGCGCCAATGAGATCTGGCCCTGCCTGACCGGCGGAGGAAAGGTCCTCTATTTTGCCCGCTACGACCCGATTAGCGACTATGACTTCTATCGCAGTGAGTGGGATGAGGCGGCTAAGGCATGGGGAGAGCCTGTACTCATCGAAGAGCTGTCCACTGACACTCAGGAGTGGGCCATCTGGGTCAACGAAGATGAGACTGTGGCCTATGTGACTACCAAGGCAAACTACGGTGAGGGCAAGACCCTTGGCAACCGAGACATCTGGAAGTCGGTCCGTAACGACAAGTCGGCTGAGTGGAGCATCCCTGTCAACATCGGAGCGCCGATCAACACCGAAGGCAATGAGTGGAGCGTATTCGCGGATGCCGACGGCCGAATCTACATTGACGGCGCCCGTGCGGTCACCGTTGGAAAGTCCGACCTGTATGTGGCTGAGAACGAGCAGACCGAACCAGGGAACCTCGGCGCCCCCATAAACAGTGAAGCAGACGAGCGCGAGTTCAGCATCACTGACAAGTTCCTCTTCCTGAGCGCAAGCAAGCGCGACGACGGCGTGGGCGGCTACGATATTTGGTACTTGGTGCTCGACAACGAGAAGTAGGATCAAGCTAGCGCATTAGGCAACCGGAGGTCGGATCATGAGGCAGCGGGCCCAGATGATTATGACGACGTTCACCCTACTCGCGCTGCTCGCGGGCATGGGGCATTATGCGGCATGGGCTACGGGCGCTACTGTGGCGCTAAGAGAGCTAAAGCGCGTCGATGCAAATGGAATACCTGAGCTTGTCGACGCAACAGTCACTGTTCGGGGGATCGCGCTTCAGAGCACTGGTATGTGGCACAACTCGGCTAACTACTTTGCCGTCATAAGCACTGAAGCTGAGGGACAACCAAGATGCGGGGCGCTGGTGTACCTGCAAGGCTCCACCCAGCCAAGTGTGACCGCAGGTGACCTGGTTGAAGTCACTGGCAGAGTATCTGTTCGCGGTTACTCCACCGACTATGGGTCTACGGTGATCTCGCCGCGGGCCACAGAGGATATCCGGGTCATAACCCCGGGCCGCGAGCGCATTGACGCGCTGGTCGGAGCGCCGCTGCCTACCGATCCTACCTTTGAAGAAGCTGAAGTTCTCGAAAGCACCCTCGTGACCATTGAGGGAAGACTTACGCGATATGACAACGATGGCATCTCTAGGGGTTTCTGGGTTGACGGAAGCCGCGACGGCAACATTGAAGACGGTGTCGGCGCCATGCAAGTGAAGTTCTATGATTACTCAGGCTTCGACATCTCCCACCTCAGAGACGGCTCTTATGTCATCATCACAGGCGTGCTGGTCCAGGGTGATGATACCCCTCCTTA
>CAYZHL010000056.1:3765-10163 GCA_964478095.1 uncultured Clostridia bacterium
TTCCTACTATATACGCCCCACGCTGCAGCAGTATCTGAATGCTGACGAAACCCGCGCTAGGGTGTTCACAGCTGAGGAACTGGCACGGCAGCCGATGAGCCTCAAACAGGGCAAGCCTGAGCACCTTGCCGACAAGGGGATATACCAGCTTACTTCGGTCATCTCAGGCACTTCCCGCCCCGTAGCGCCCGGGCTGTACCCCGATTATCGGCCGGACGGAAGCGGCCTTGTCATGATCATCGGCAAAGAGCGTAGCGCGCGCACATCGCAGGAGAATTCTGAAGCCAATCTGTTCGCGGTGAGCTTCACAAGCGAAACTCAGTATCAGCAGCTAACATTCGACAAGGGGCTGAAGGCGAGGCCGCGTTTCGCCCCGGACGCTTCCCGCATCGTTTGGGCAGCCAACGCCAATCCGGACACAGGCGGTTTCTGGAACATTTACGTGATTGACATCGATGGCGCTGAGGGTTCGGCCTCGGCGAAACCGCGCGCGATCACGTCCGGTTCGTGGAGCAGCACCAATCCTGCATGGACGCGGGGAAGCGACAGGATAGTGTTCCAAAGCGACGAGATGGGTTCGTGGGATCTTGTTATGGCTGCGCCCGACGGATCCTCCGCTCCAGTCTTTCTGACTTCAGGGAAAGCCGATGAAGCCTGGCCGGATTGGGCGCCGAAGGCCGACATGATCGCATACCAGTCAGACGAATTGGGCAACGCTTTCGATATCTGGGTAGCAGATGTTGATGGCGCCGAGCTGATTAACAGGCGCTGCCTTACCCGGTCCATCCGGGGAGACTGTGCCGCTCCCCGCTGGGCGCCTGACGGCCGACGCATAGCCTTCATGTCTAATGACTCGGGGAGCTGGGACGTATGGGCTGTCGATGTCGAATCGGGCGATACAACCCGTCTTACGGACCTCGCCGGCGACGAGATGTACCCTGCGTGGTCGCGCGACGGACGGCGAGTCGTGTTCGAGGCGGATTTGGGAAACGGTATGAACGTCTATGCCGTAGATTTCCGGAAGGCCTCTGGGGCGCATTTGGCCAAAGAAGTCGAGCGTACGGCTTTTGAGGGCTCCGATGCGGCCAAAGGAGTGAACTTGGGCCGCGCCATCGTTTCTCCTTCGCTCATGAAACCTGCGCTTGTGGAACAGGGCGCTGAGTTCACGGTGGAGTTGGCTCTGCCTGAGGCATGGCCGGTCGTGGCAGCTGAGCCATCTGCGGTGGGCATAAGCCTTGTATCTCGGGAATCGGAAGTTGTGGCCGAGTGTAGGGATGTGCGTGTGTGCTCGAACGGACTGTGGCATCTGACGGTTGCCGTGCCTGATACGGCTGCAACCGGCCTTTACGATCTGATTGTCGCTGTCCGGCCCGCAAGCAGCACACCGCTGGTGTTGTCGGGTCCGCACACGGTGTCAGTCAGAAACGCCGGGAATGACTTTACCTTTGCCATACTGTCAGACATCCACCTGAACAACCCGAAGGGAGCTGCAGGCGGCGACGTGCCCAACGCCAGGCTGATGCAGGCCATTGCGGAGCTGAACGAGATGCAGCCCGATTTTGCGGTCCTTCTGGGAGATCTTGTGGAGAGTACGGCCGATACGTACGCCAGAGACTATCAGATGATCCAGGACATCTTCGCAGGCCATGCCGAGTTCCCGGTATTCGGAGTGATGGGCAACCACGATGGCCAGGTAGTTGGCGCGGTGAGCGGGTTTGAGATGTGGCAATCCAGATTCGGCCCGCTTTACTACTCGTTCGATCTGGGAATGTGGCATTTCGTGGTCGGCAATACCTACGACCATCCCGCGCATCCATCTGACAATGGCTTCGTCGGGGCAGAGCAGATACGTTGGATTGAGGCCGATGTAGCCGAAGCATTTGCACGCGGGCAGCGAATTGCGGCGTTTGTGCATCACAATCCCTTCGATGACCGATGGGTTTTCGTTGACGAGGGCAGGCAGGCGCTTGCGCAAGCACTGTCGCGCGGCGGAGCAAGGTACGTTTTTGCCGGCCATCGTCATTCGGATCAGTTGGAACTTCTCCCTACGGCCAGGATCGTCACTACTCGCACTGTGCAAGCCGGAAGCGACGACTCAGAAGTCGGTTACAGGCTGGTCATGGTTGAGCAGGGGCGAATGGAGATAGCCCCGCCCGCGCCTGTCGGGGCGGGGGTGTCGAAGTGACGGCGCTTCGTAAGAGCAAGAACACAAAGGAGGTCACCCAAATGAGGTTCAAGGCCACTAGGCTGTCCTGCATCGTTGCAGCGGCGCTCCTCATCATGTCATTCGCCGGTGGAATTGGTTTTGCCGCCAAGAAGACGGTTGTTACGCACTGGCAGCATCACACTCCCGCCCGTGCGGAAATGGTAGAGGCTTTTGCGGCCAAGTTCATGCAGGAGAACCCCGACATCGAGATCAGGCTGGAATCAATCCCTGAGGCCGACTACTTCTCCAAACTTCTGCCGGCTCTGGCGGCAGGTTCAGGCCCGGATACGTTCCAGATCCCTGCGGGCCAGATCCTTACCTATGTGCGCAGTGGAGTCATCCAGCCGATGGATGTGAACAATTCCGCAGTCCGCAACATCGAGAAGGAGTTCATTGCTCCGGCCATTTCCCGCATGAAGGTTGATGGGAAGTACTACGGGTTCCCGATCGACAACGCTACCGTGGTTCTGTTCTACAACCCTAAGCTCTTCAAGGAGGCAGGGATTAACCCCGACAAGCCTCCGACTACATGGGATGAGCTGATCGCTTATGCCAAGAAGCTTACGAAGCGCGACGCAAGTGGTGTCACCACGCAGATGGGTCTCGCAACGGGCGGCTATGGTCCTGTCATCCTGTCGCTCATGATGCAAAACGGCGCCTCCATGTGGGATGCCAAGGCCGGCCTTCCGTCTTTCGTATCGCCTCAGGGTATTGAGGCGCTGAAGTTCGCTACCTCGATGGTAACCGACAGCAAGGTTGAGGACCGAGCAATGGGTTCTCGCTGGAATGCTTTCCGTCAGGAGAAGCTAGCCATGGTATACGCAGGTCCTGCCATGATCGGTTCATTTAGGGCGACAGCGCCCAACCTCGAGTTTCGGACTGCTGAAGTACCGGCCCCCAGGGCAGGCGGCTCCCAGAGCACGCTTCTGACTTCGTGGGCTTACGTAGTCGGCAAGAAGGCACAGACTGAGGCCGCAACCAAGTGGGTTGCGTACCTGACTTCCGAGACCGCTCAGAAGGAGTGGATCCTCAAGACCGGCGATTTGCCCACGAGGCGTGCCTTGCTGGATCTTCCGGAGTACAAGACTGACCCTCTTCTCGCACCTTGCATGGATTCGATGAAGAAGGCGCTCGTGGCTCCCTGGACTGCAAGGGCGCTTGATGATTCGCTGGTCAGAAAGGCCTATGAGTTGGTTATCCTGAAGGGCGAGAGCCCAGAAGCCGCGCTGAAATGGCTGACGGCTGAAGGCATTAAGGCTGAGAACGAACAGAAGGAGCTTGCAAGGCCATAGTGGCCCGGGCGGCATACAGGGCAAGTTCAGCGGCGGGAGCGGGCCCGCGCGGCCAGCTCTCGCTGCCTGTTCGTGCGGATCGGCAAAGGGGGGATCATGGCTGTGAGCCGCGAAAAGCAGCTCAGTAATGGGCTTTACAGGTTTCAGCGGAAAGTGGCCCCCTATGGGTTCATCCTACCGGGAACGGCATTTTACCTCATGGTGACGATCGTGCCGATGTTCATGGGGCTGTGGATGAGCCTGCATAGGTGGAATATTCTGCGAACGCGCCAGACCTTCATCGGCTTGGAGAACTACGCATCAGTGCTGACTAACCCGGTGTTCTGGGAGGCTTTGAAAAACACGCTGATCTACACTGTCGGCGTAGTGCCGGTTCAGATTGGGCTTGCGCTGATTGTAGCGTTGTTGCTCAACGCAGAAATCCGGGGGCGCACCATATTCCGTCTTCTTTATTATCTGCCTGTGGTGACCCCACTTTCAATCGCGGCAGTCATATGGCAGTGGATCTACCATCCACAGATGGGACTGCTTAACGCGGCGCTCAGCACATTCGGCGTGGCCCCACGAAACTGGCTGGGGGATCCCAAAATAGCCATGTTCTCAGTCATCATCGTGGCGATATGGGCAGGCCTAGGGTACAAGATGGTCATATTCCTCGCAGCCTTGCAGGGCATTCCCGAATCGTATTACGAAGCCGCGATGATAGACGGGGCGAACAAGCTGGATTTGTTCCGACACATTACCCTGCCGCTTTTGAGGCCGACAACGCTGTACGTGTTCATCACAAGCCTGATCAGTTCATTCCAGGTGTTCGGACTGGTCAACGTACTGACTGGCGGTGGTCCGCTGGACGCCACTAACGTGCTCGTAATGCATATCTACAGGAGAGCCTTCAGTGATTACCAGTTCGGCGAGGCGTCTGCGATGTCGTTTGTGCTGTTCGCGATAATCCTGGTGTTCACCCTGGTGCAGTGGAAGGTCATGGGAAGGGAGGTCTCGTACGATTGAGCAGCGCAGTTGGAGCTCGTGGCCCCGCTTGGCAGCGGGTATTGCGTAAGCTAGTCGTCTACATGCTGATCATACCGGGCGCGATACTAATGGCCATGCCCTTTGTATGGTTGGTGCTGTCGTCGTTCAAGACTCTGGAGGAGATCGTGCTCTTCCCTCCTACATTCTGGCCCAAGAGCCCGACGTTGAATAACTTCAGACAGGTGTTCCAGATGATCCCCTTCGGCCGCTACTATATGAACAGCATCTACACCGCGATAGTGCCCACCGTTGTGAGCGTGGCGACAGCTGCGATGGCGGGCTATGGCTTCGCGAAGTATCGTTTCACTGGCAGGAACACGATCTTCTGGATAATCCTATCCACGATGATGGTGCCGTTCCCTGCGACCATAGTTCCGCTGTTTGTGATGGTGTCGAAGATGGGACTGGTCAATACCAGGCTTGGCCTGATCATCGTGGGCCTTTCAAGCGCATCGGGCATATTCATGATGCGCCAGTTCGTGATGACCATACCGGACGAACTTCTTGACGCAGCCAGAATAGACGGCGCAAGCGAGCTCAGGATATTCACCCAGATCGTGATGCCTCTATGCAAGCCTGCACTGGCGACCCAGACTCTTTTCAGCTTCACAGGACACTGGGGCGCCTACATCTGGCCGCTGATTGTGGTCAACTCGGACCGGCTCAGGACTCTGCCTCTCGCGATACCGTATTTCTCAGGCCAGCACTACAGCTACCAAAACCTGATCTCAGCAGCATCGCTTATGGCGATTCTGCCGGTTCTCGTTGTGTTTCTGTTCACCCAGAAATACTTCGTTCAGGGCATTACTCTTACGGGTATGAAGAGCTAAGAGGGGGCCCCTGCAATGGTCTTTCGCAATGCGCTTTCCCGGCGGTCGCGACTTGCTCTTGTGGCGCTGGCCGCGGTTCTGCTACTCGGCTTTATAGTACCATGCACAGCTCAGGAAGGCTTCCAAAGCTGGGGCTGGGCATTGACGTCGGAATCGCAGCCGGATCGGCGAACGAACGTGATCCTGTTCATCGGAGACGGCATGGGCCTGTGTCATGTGCAGGCCGGACGGCTGGCAGCTGCCGCCTTGGGGCGGACCTTCGCCATGGATACAATGCCGGTGCGGTCGAAGGTATCGACTCTCTCGCACAACCAAAGCGTCACCGATTCAGCGGCCGCCGCCACAGCATTGTCTACCGGCCACAAGACAATAAACCGCTCACTGGGCGTCGACTCGGAGCTGCGTCCTGTCACCACGATTGTGGAAGCTGTGCGCGATAATGGCGGCCTTACGGGGCTGGTAACCAACTCCGCCATAACCGGGGGTACCCCCGCAGGTTTCGCCGTTCACGTAATGGACCGCGGTTCGAGCCGCGACATTGCCAGAGAACTCGTGAAGACCAGGCCCAGCCTGATGATGGGCGGAGGAGATTCGCACTTTGCGCCTACCCTGTTTGAACGGAAGAAACCCGGCATTGAACTGGCAGCACAGGCGGGCTATGCGGTAGTGCGAACCATTGATGAGATGAAGTCGGCCAACGCCCTCCCCCTATTGGGGTTGTTCTCTCCCATCGACCTTGAATTCGAGATGGATCGTGATCCTGCGAGCCAGCCCAGCCTGGCCCAGATGACGGCGAAGGCGATTGAGCTGCTATCTGCAAACGCGGGAGATCGTGGCTTTTTCCTTATGGTTGAAAACGACCTGATCGACGTGTCCAGTCATGACAACAACGCCAGAAGGATGCCGGCTGAAGTTGCGGCGCTTGACGAAGCGGTTGGAGTGGGGCTGGAGTTCGCCCGGCAAAACGGCGACACGCTCGTGATAGTCACCGCCGACCACGAAACCGGAATGGTTGAGATATCGCCGGACGGCCAGATCACA
>CAYZHL010000056.1:10173-10861 GCA_964478095.1 uncultured Clostridia bacterium
CTGACGGACACTCTTCTCGCGAGGCGCCCCTGTTCGCGGAAGGCCCGGGGCAGGAGAGACTCGCTCTGGAATTGCTTGACAATACCCAGATTGCCACGATAATGGCCGACGTGATGGGCGTGACTGTGGGAGAGCTCATCGAACCCGAAGGCGAGGGCGGTGAAGCGGGGGCAGCGGAGGCAGCGGAGGCAATGCCCGCTGCGCCGGCCGCGCCTCAGCGGGCGCAGCTGACTGGATATGCCCCCAAACGCATAACGGCCATGACTTGCAATATCCACATTGGGGTGGGCATGGACTTCGAGTACAATCTTGACCGCATCGTGCAACTTATCAAAGATGAGGGCGCTGACGTAATAGGTCTGAACGAAGTGGACTATGAGACCACGCGTTCGCGCGGGATCAACCAGGCGAAGTACATCGCCGAGAAGCTTGGCTTCTACTATGCAGAGGGCAAGATCTTCAGAACGAGCGGCGGTTACTTCGGCAACGCGGTAGTCAGCCGTTACCCGATTGTATCGTCAGAGAATCACATACTGCCCAATCCCATGGGGAACGAACTCCGTGCGGCCCTTGAGTGTCAGATAGACATAGATGGCGCGATCCTCAACTTCTTCTCTACGCACCTTGACGTGCGTGACGCTGACTCGAGAACTGCCCAGGCAGTTCAGCTGGCGCAGCTTGCGTCGAA